>NZ_JALKFY010000677.1:0-63184 GCF_023242985.1 Frankia sp. Mgl5
CCGCGCGCCCGCCGCGGCGGCGCCCCGGCGCGCGCCCCCCCCCCCGCCCGGCCCGCCACGGGACGGGACGGGCGCCCGCCCGCCCGCCGCTGGGTCCGGGTGGCCGCCGGGTCGGCATCCGGGGCCGCGGCCCGGCCGCGGCCCTCCGGGCCACCGGGCCGAGGCTCGCCACGCCCGGGTTCGCGCTGGCCCGGGGCACCGCGGCCGGGGCCGGCGGCACCCCGGCCGGAGTCGCCGCGAGCGAGCTCACCCCGGGCATCGCCCCGGGCATCGCCGCGCGGGAAGCCACCGCCGGCTGAATCACCGCGGACGCCGCCGCGGGTGGAGTCCCCGCGGGTCGCCTCACCGCGGGCAGCGTCAATGCGGGCCGAGTCACCGCGGGTGGCGGGAAGGCGGCCGGATCCGGTGCGGCCCGGCTCCACGGACCCGGCGCCGGGACGGCCCGAGCCACCACGATCGGAGACACCACGGCCCGAGGCCTCGCGCCCCGCGGAACCACGATCGGAGAGACCACGGTCCGGGACACCGCGGGCCGGGGCGCCCCGGCCCGAACCGGTGCGGTCGGAGACGCCGGTCGCCCGGCCGGCCCCGGTTCGCCCGGTGGCCGGGCCGCCCGCGGCGGACCGCCCCGTCTCGGCGGGCCCGGACCGATCAGCGCCGCCGGTACCACCCATACCGCCGGTACCGCTCGTACCGCCGGAAGCACCTCGCGGGCCCGGCGGACGCCCGGCGCCCCGATCAGCCGCCCGGCGGCCGGTCGTACCGGACGCGCCGTCCGCGTCGGAGCGGGTCGTGGCCGCGCGGCGGCGCGCGGCGGCGCCGCGGTCCGGGGTCCAGCCGCCGGCGTCCTGGTCGGGGGCGGTGCTCCCACCGGCCGCGCCGCTGCCGGCGAGCGGCCCACCGGGCGAACCCGCGCCGGCCGGCCGGCCACCTGGGGCCGGCCTCCCGCCGCCCGGACCGGGCACGGCAGGACCGGGCGGAACCCGCCCGTCGCCAGCACGAGGTCCTACCGTCCGTGCGCCCTGGTCATAGGGAGTACTCACCCACTACCCCGTCCGTTGCCGTGAATCCCCCCGGTCACCGTGCCGATGCCATAGTCCGGCCAGCGCCCCCAGATTCCGGTACAGCGCGCCGAAGGCGGCCGCACCCACGTGGAAGCCCACATGGCAGACCAGAATCTCACGCCAGATCGGGGCCCCTGCGGCAGGGCACTGAAGTGGGGATGGCACGCACTCTCGGCACACCACGGCCCGGCGCTGTGCCAACAGGGCGCGGGTAGAAAGGCCGAGGAGGACTCGCCGCTCACACCGGGTATTCGGCCGGGTTCCTCGTAGCCCTCGGTGAACGCCGCCGGGCCCGCCCCGACCGGGCCTAGGTGTCGGCGGCCCGGCGGCGCGGCTGCTTCTTCGCCGGCGGCTCGCCGGTGCCGATCACATAGGACGTGATCAGGTGGTTCCAGCCGCAGGGCGGGCACACCTCGACGACGTACACATTCAGTTCGCTGTACCGGGAGGCCAGCCCCGGAAGCTCCTTGGTGGCCCGGACCCGGCCGGAGCTCGGGCCGAGCTCGTCACCGTAGGTATAGGTGACGTTGATGAGCGGATCGGCCCCGCGACAGACCGGGCACCGCTTCTTCGTGGGCTCTCCGTGGTACTTCGCCGCACGGATCAGATAAGGGTGCGCATCGCACACGTCCAGCGAGGAGATCCGCCCCGCGAACAGGTCGCCCAGCGTCGCCCGGCGGGCGAGCGCGTAGTCGATGACCGACCGTGGACGCATGGCATCCACGGTACGCCGACGCCGCGTCCCGGGCAGACGGTACCGACAGAAGGTGACAAGCCGATTGGGCCGTTCGTACTGGTGAAAGCCGGTGCACCAGTGGACGGTTCCCGGCTCCTGCCAGCCCGTTCCGCCCGCCGGTTCGACGGCCACGCCAGCCCGTTCCGCCCGCCGGTTCGACGGCCACGCCAGCGCGTCCCGCCGACCGGTTCGGCCGCCGCTCCGGCCCGGCGAAGCGACGTGCAGGCACGCCGGATCACCGCCCCGGCACCTCAGTCCGCACGCGCCGGCCCGGCTGTCCGCACGCGGTTGTCCACGCCCGTCCGTCATCAACCGGTCGCCGGTCGGCCATCCCTAGTTGCCGTAGTAGTACCGGCGCGTCTATCCTCGATGTATCGCCTCGATATGTCGGGGCGAGAGAACCAAGCGATACAGTCCGCCGATACACCCGGCCGTCCGGCGGCGGCGGGCGCCGACCCGGTGCGAGAGGAGAGCGCGCATGTTGGAGCTGGCGGTGCTCGCGCTCCTGTCGGAGAGTCCGATGCACGGCTATGAGCTGCGCAAGCGGCTCGCCGCCGTTCTCGGCTCCTTCCACCGCTTCAGCTACGGGTCGCTGTACCCGTGCCTGCGCCGCCTGCAGGCCTCGGGGTACGTGACGGCGGACGACGTCGGCGCGGCCGGCCGCCTCGGTGGCCGCAGCCGGGTCGTCTACACCCTCACTGGCGAGGGCAAGGAAAAGCTCGCGGAACTGCTGGGCGAAGGTGGGCCGTCCTCGTGGGAGGACGAGATGTTCGGCGTCCGCTTCGCCTTCTTCTCCAAGACCGACGCGGCGGTGCGGCTGCGGATCCTCGAGGGGCGGCGCGGCCGGCTCGAGGAGCGTGGGGAGAAGGTGCGCTCGGCGCTGTCCCGTACCCAGAAGCGGCTGGACTCCTACACCCTCGAGCTGCAGCGGCACGGCCTCGAGTCGGTCGAGCGCGAGGTCAGGTGGCTCAGCGAGCTGATCGAGACCGAACGGGCACAGGCGCCCGGCTCGACGCGCGGGGTCTCGACGCGCGGGGTGTTGTCCACATCATCCACAGAGTTGTCCACAGGTTCGTCCACAGCTGACGCGGGACGGGACGAGGCGGTGGGCGGCCCGGAGCACGGTGACGAGGGCTCCGGCGGCGCCGTTCCGTCCCCCGACAGCTAGCAGGCGACCGGGCGGACCGGCGGCGGGGCGGCACACGCCCACCCGACGGCGGTACCGCGCGGCGTCGGCACCAAGCCGGTGTCCCGGTCAGCACCGGCCGATCCCGCTCCGCGCGGGAAACACCAGCATCCCCCACCAGCTTAAGGAGCGCATCCGTCATGGGTTCGGTACGTGTCGCCATCGTGGGCGTGGGCAACTGCGCCGCATCTCTCGTCCAAGGGGTCGAGTACTACCGCGACGCCGACCCCGCGGCCCAGGTCCCAGGCCTGATGCACGTCACGCTCGGTGACTACCATGTCTCCGACCTGACCTTCGTCGCGGCGTTCGACGTGGACGCGAAGAAGGTGGGCCGTGACCTCTCCGAGGCCATCGTGGCCAGCGAGAACAACACCATCAAGATCGCGGACGTCCCGCCGCTGGGCGTGACCGTGGCCCGCGGGCACACCCTCGACGGCCTCGGCCGCTACTACCGCGAGACGATCGACGAGTCGGACGAGACCCCGGTCGACGTCGTCGCCACCCTGCGTGAGACCCGCGCCGACGTGCTCGTCTGCTACCTGCCGGTCGGGTCCGAGGACGCCGCGAAGTTCTACGCCCAGTGCGCCATCGACGCGGGCGTCGGGTTCATCAACTGCCTGCCGGTCTTCATCGCCGGTGTCCCCGAGTGGGCCGAGAAGTTCCGCGCGGCGGGCGTGCCGATCGTCGGCGACGACATCAAGTCGCAGGTCGGCGCCACCATCACCCACCGGGTCATGGCGAAGCTGTTCGAGGACCGCGGCGTCGTCCTCGACCGCACGATGCAGCTCAACGTCGGCGGCAACATGGACTTCAAGAACATGCTCGAGCGGGATCGGCTGGAGTCGAAGAAGATCTCCAAGACCCAGGCCGTCACCTCCCAGGTCTCCCACGACCTGGGCAAGGACAACGTGCACATCGGCCCGTCCGACTACGTCGCCTGGCTCGACGACCGCAAGTGGGCCTACGTCCGGCTCGAGGGCCGCGCGTTCGGCGACGTCCCGCTGAACCTGGAGTACAAGCTCGAGGTCTGGGACTCCCCCAACAGCGCCGGTGTGGTCATCGACGCCGTCCGCTGCGCGAAGATCGCGCTGGACCGCGGCGTCGGCGGGCCGATCCTCTCCGCGTCGTCGTACTTCATGAAGTCGCCGCCGGAGCAGTACCGCGACAACGAGGCCCGCGACAAGGTCGAGGCGTTCATCCGCGACGAGGGCTGACCTCCGCGGCACCACCAGCACCACCCACGATCCGCCAGGTAGCCCGGTCGTCCGGAGGGGGACGACCGGGCTACAGGCATGCGCGGGTCAGCCGGGAACCTCGGTCAGCGCGTCGACGAGGACCTCGAAGATGGTGTTCGGGTCCAGCGCGGGATACGTCTCGGCTCCGGTCGCGGCCGAGATGCGCGACAGCGCGGCGAGATCCGTGTCGGCCCCGTAGCCGATCGTGATCACCTGGACGGGCCGTTGCGGCGAGTGCTCCCGGCGCAGGATCCGCACCAACTCGTCGAGCCCGATGCTGCCCGGATCGGAGTTCTTTCCGTCGGTCACCAGCACCACCTGGTTCGGCCGGCCCGGCACGTAGTGCTGGTTCAGGTAACGGAACGCGGCGAGCGTGGTGTCGTAGAGGCCGGTGTCGCCGCGCGGCTCGATCTGGTTCAGCGCGTCCGTCACCGCCTGCGAACGGGTGCCGGCGCCCAGCCGCTCACCCATCGGCCCGAGCGGCACGAGTTCCTCCCAGTCCTGGTCGCCGCGCAGCCGGGTGGAGAACTGCCACAGCCCGAGGTTGCTGTCGTCGGCGAACAGTGGGATGGCGGACTTCGCCGCGTCGAGCGCCACCGACAGCCGGCTGCGGCCCGCGCTGCCGGGCACCTCCTCGTTCATGGAGCCCGAGGTGTCCAGCACGGCGAGGGTGTTCCCGCGCTGATGGACCCCGGCGAAGCTCCCCTGGAGCGCGGTCAGCACCGTCGCGTCCAGGGTGTGCTCGGGGGTCAGCCGCGGCCGGGGGGTGAGCCCCGTCCGGGCGGTGAACGAGTCGGCGATGCCGTCCGGGGGGCGCAGGCCGTTCCCGAGCAGGGCGTCCCGCCCCGGTTTGGAGGTCAGCGTCCGCAGGAAGTCCCGCGCCACCTCGGCCTTCACCGGGTCGTCCGACGCCCGGCTCAGCACGGTGTACCGGATCTCGTCGAGCTCGGTGCCGTCCCGCGGGTAGAAGGCGGCCAGCTCCGGTCCGCGGCCGTCCGGCAGCGCGGCGCCGATACCCACCCGGCGGTTGTACTGGTAGACGAGGCTCTCCTGAAGCGGGAACGCGGTGAGCCTGGTCGCCGCGGGGTCATCGAGGTCCGCCGCGCGGACGGCCGTGAGCAGGTCGGTGTCGGAGGCGGTTACCAGCGCCGACGAGCGCTCCAGATCCAGGAGGGCGCCCTTGGCCGCGAGGCCGTCGGTGAACATGTCCTCGGTTAGCCGCTCGACCGGGGTCTTCAGCGCGGCGGCCACGGCGTCGGCCAGCGCGGTCATCCCGGCGGTCGACACCCGGGGGTCGGGTAGCCCGATGGTGAAACCGCCCCAGGCCGGCCGTCCCCGTGACCCCCAGTAGCCCTCGTCGCCACCGAGCTTGCGCAGGTCGGCCCAGGAGAGCTCGCGGCGCGGCCAGCCGAACGCCTCGGCCATCGGGCGGGGCATCGCGATGACGACCGGTGAGGTGGCGATAACGGTGCCGGTGTCCACCAGCAGCCGGTTGGCCGGCTCGGTGGTCCGCGCCAGCGTGAGCCAGTCCGTGGAGTCCGGCACCCAGACGTCCGGGATCGGACCGGCCGTCGGGTCCGTCCAGCCGCCTCTCATATAGGAGGCGACCTGGCCGCCGCCCGCCGTGTCCACCCGGACGGACACGCAGTACCCGGACACCGTCGGCTTCCCGCTGCCGTAGGCCGCGGCGGCCTCGCTCAACGCCGTGGCCAGGCTCGGCGAGGTGGTGACCCCGAGGGTGATCGTGCGATCGCAGCGAACGGGACCGGCCCCTCCGCGCAGGACGAGCCATCCGCAGGTCAGGGCACCGACCATGAGGGGTACCGCAGCCACCGCCGCGACCCCCCGTAACGAGGGGCCCGAACGGCGGTGGCGGTGGCGGGCACCAGGCATCAGACCGGGAC
Organism: Frankia sp. Mgl5; assembly: GCF_023242985.1. Taxonomy (NCBI): domain Bacteria; kingdom Bacillati; phylum Actinomycetota; class Actinomycetes; order Frankiales; family Frankiaceae; genus Frankia; species Frankia sp. Mgl5. Next base: position 6,126 of record NZ_JALKFY010000677.1, read on the forward strand.
CTCCCGGAACAACCGAGGTCTGGACCGCGACCGTAACCAAACGTGCCGAGGTCTGCGCCGGATGGGACAACCGAAGTCCCTGCATTGATTCGACGTCACATCGCTGTTCACGTGCCGTCCGGCCATAGGGATCGTTGCCGTCCGCTGTGCTCGCAGAGTGATCCGTCATGCCGCCCGGCGACCCGGGGCGTCCGCCGGCTCCGTAGGCTGGCCGTCGTGGCCTGGACCGGCAACCTGCGCGCGCTGCTCGGCGGTCGCGCGTTCCGGCAGCTCTACGCGTGCCGTCTGACGTCACAGGCCGCCGACGGCGTGTTCCAGGCGAGCCTCGTCAGCTATGTGCTGTTCTCCCCGGAGCGCGCGACGTCCGCCGGGGCACTGGCCGCGTCTCTCGCCGTGGTCGTGCTGCCGTTCAGCGTCATCGGGCCGTTCGCTGGCATCGTGCTGGACCGGGTCTCCCGCCAGCGGGTACTCGTTGTCTCCTCTGTGGTCCGCACGCTGCTGATGATCGTGCTCGTCGGCCTGATCCTCGGCGGGCGTACCGGCGCCGACTTCTACGCGACGGCGCTGGCCTCGGTGAGCGTGAACAGGTTCGTCCTGGCAGCGCTGTCCGCAGGCCTCCCGATGGTCGTCAACGTCGACCGGCTCGTGACGGCCAACGCCCTGTCGGTCACCTCCGGAACTGTCGCCACCCTGGTCGGGGCCGGTGTCGGCAGCGGGCTACGCGGCCTCACCGACGGCGATGACCGGGCCGTCGCGCTGGTGGCGGGCCTGGCGGCCCTCGCCTACATCGTCGCCGCCGTCACCGCGGCACGCCCCGCCCGCCTCGCCTTCGGCCCGGTCGAGACGATGCCCTGGCAGGGTGCCTGGTCGCAGGCCCGGCGCGTTGTCGCCGACATGGTGGACGGCGTCCGCTACCTGTGGAACCACGGCCCCGCCCGGCGCGCGCTCGCCGCGCTGACGACGTCCCGCGCCGCCTACGGGCTGGTGCTCGTCATGACGGTACTGCTGTACCGCAACCACTTCACCGGGCCCGGCGGGGGGCTGGCCGGGCTCGCGGCGGTGGTCGCGGCGAGCGGCGCGGGGACGATCCTCGCCGCCGTCGTCACCCCCCGGGTGACCCGGCGGATGCCGAAGGCCACCTGGATCGCGATCGTCCTCGGCGCGGGCGGAGTCGTCGAGGTGGTCCTGGGGCTGCCGTACCTCTCCCCGCTGTACGTCGCCGCCGGGTTGCTCCTCGGTTTCTCCGCGCAGGCGAGCAAGATCTGCGTCGACACGATCGTGCAGGAGGAGACCCACGACGCCTACCGGGGGCGGGCGTTCTCCCTCTACGACCTGCTGTTCAATGTGGCCTTCGTGGCCGCGGCCGCGGTCGCCGCGGTGGTGGTTCCGGAGGACGGGAGGTCCTCGCCGACCATCATCGCCGCGGGCATCGGCTACAGCCTGGCGGGCCTCCTCTACTACCGGGCCGCCATGCGCCACCCCGAGGACCGGGTGATCCGCGGCGTCGGCGAATCCGGCGCCGACACACCCGCCTCCTCCGACGCCCCCGGCCCGACCATGAGCCCGAGCCCGGAGCCGACCTCGGGCCCAAGCCGACCTGCGGGCCCGGTCTCAGCCACCGGGCCGGGCCCGGCCCGGTGACGCCGAAGCGAGCCCCGGGCTGGCACGAACCCCGGGCTGGCGTCAGGCGTCGGGGGCCTCGTCCTGGGTGGGAGTCTCGCCGGGGATGACGATGTCGTTCTCCCGGGCCCAGCGGAACAGCTCGGCCTCGGCGGCCTCGCGGCCCAGGAGACCGCGTTCGAAGCGGACGTCGAGCATGTACGCCCGGGCCTGCCCGACCAGCCGCGACGGCGGCAGGCCCAGCAGGGCCATGATGTCGTCGCCGGACAGCTCCGGCCGGATCGCCGCGATCTCCTCGTGGGCGGCGAGGTCGGCGATCCGCTCCTCGAGCGACCGGTAGGCGCGGGCCAGGTTCTCCGCCTTGCGCCGGTTGCGGGTCGTGCAGTCCGAGCGGACGAGCTTGTGTAGCCGGGAGAGCTGCGGCCCGGCGTCGTGGACGTAGCGACGGACGGCGGCGTCCGTCCACTCGCCGGACCCGTACCCGTGGAAGCGCAGGTGCAGGTAGACGAGCGAGGAGATGGCGTCGACGACGTCCTTCGGGAACCGCAGGGCCACCAGGCGGCGGCGCGTCATGTCCCGCCCCACGACCTCGTGGTGGTGGAAGGACACCCCGCCACCGGCGATGTGCCGGCGGGTGCGCGGCTTGCCGATGTCGTGCAGCAGCGCGGCCCAGCGCAGGATCTCGTCGGGACCGTCGTCCTCCAGCGCCATCGACTGGCGCAGCACGGTCATCGTGTGCGCGTAGACGTCCTTGTGCTGGTGGTGCTCGTCGATCTCCATCCGCATGGCGCCCAGCTCGGGGAGCACCAGGTCGGCGACGCCGACCTCGACGAGCCGCTCCAGGCCGGCGACCGGGTCCCGGCTCGCGATCAGCTTGCGCAGCTCGTCGCGCACCCGCTCCGGGGAGACGATCGAGATGCGGGACGCCCGCGAGCGCATGGCCACGACCAGCTCGGGAACCGGGGTGAGGCCGAGGGCCGCCTCGAACCGGGCTGCCCGCAGGATGCGCAACGGGTCGTCGTCGAAGGACGCCTCCGGGGGCCCGGGGGTGCGCAGCACGCCGCGGGCGAGGTCGGCCATCCCGCCGAAGAGGTCGACGAAGTCGTGCCCGGGGACGGAGACCGCCATCGCGTTCACGGTGAAGTCGCGGCGGACGAGGTCCTCCTGCAGACCTTCACCATAGGTGATGGCGGGGTTGCGGGACGTCCGGTCGTACGACTCGCTGCGGTAGGTCGTCACCTCGAAGCGCACCCCGCGGCGGGCCAGGCCGACGGTGCCGAACGCGATGCCCGCGTCCCAGGTCGCCTCGGCCCAGCCCCGGGTGATCTCCAGGACGCGCTCGGGGCGGGCGTCCGTGGTGAAGTCGAGGTCCGGCGCGCCCCCGCCCGTGCCACCGGTCGCGCTCGTGTCGCTCGGGTCACCCGCCCGGCCGAGCAGCGCGTCGCGGACGGAGCCGCCGACCAGATGAAGGGTATGCCCGTGGTCGGCGAAGATCCGACCAAGCTCGTCGGCGGGCGCGGGCACGCGGAGCAGGTCGCTCACCACCTGCTCCGCCGAGTCCCGGGGATTGTCAAGACTGATCACAGCCACCTGTTCAGATTACGGGCGAGCGGACCGTTGCTGGTGGCCGTGCCTGTCTGGCACGCGTCCGGCCACCCTCGACGCGGGACCATCGTCGTATGGTGCGCCGCACGACGGACGAAAGTGCCCGCTCGGGCCCCTGCTGCGATTTTCCCGGACGAGCGGGACACACAACGGGGCTGTTTCGACTGGTGCTCGTACGATCAGTCCATGCCCTCCCCGCCCAGGACGCCCGGCCGCAGGCCGTTGCGCAGGGTGGAGGAGACCTCGGCCGGGGGCCTCGTGCTCGACACAGCGTCCGCCGCCGCGAACGCGGCGCTGATCGCCCGCAGGGACAAGCGTGGCCGGCTGTTGTGGTCGCTGCCGAAGGGTCATGTCGAGCGCGATGAGACCACGGAGGAGGCCGCCGTCCGAGAGGTCGCCGAGGAGACCGGTGTGACCGGAGCGGTTCTGGGCCCGCTGGGCACGATCGACTTCTGGTTCGTCGCCGGCGAGGCTCGCGTACACAAGACCGTCCACCACTTCCTCCTGCTCCGGACGTCGGGCGACCTCTCCGACGACGACGTCGAGGTCGCGGAGGTCGCGTGGGTCCCGCTGTCCGAGGTGGCGCGACGGCTCGCGTACGCCGACGAACGACGGCTGCTCGACGGGGTGCCGACGATCCTCGCCGACGCCTCGTGACCGGCCGAACCTCGTTCCGCCGCCACCGGCTGGCGGCCGCGACGCTGCTCGGGACCGTCGCGCTGGTCTGGCCCGGGGCCGAAGTGGGCCTGGCGGCGGCTCCGCCCGACGGCGCGCGAGCGCCCGCCGCCACGAGCACCACGCTCGATTCGCACAATCCACAGGCTTCATCCACAGTTTCCACAGGGCTGTCCACAGAGTTGTCCACAGGATCGGCCTCATCTGTGGGAATCTCGCCGGACCGCGCGGCGATCATCCAGCCGATAACCCGGACGAACCCCAGCACAAGCGGCACTTCGGGTACTCAACAGACCACACCAAGCACCAGTGGGACCACGAACGGGACCACGGGCCTTCCCATCGAGGTCCGCCTCACCAGCCTCGTCACCCCGAGCGCCGCCGCCCCCCAGCTCCGGGTGACCGGCACGGTCGACGTGGGCGGGACGGTGCTGCCGACCGACCTCGGTGTCGTCCTCGAGGTGGGCGGCCCGCTGCGGTCCCGCGGCGAGCTCGCCCAGCTGACCAGCGGCGGCCCGCCCCCGCAGATCCGTTACTCGGCGCTCGCCAGCGGGCCACTGACCATCAGCCCCACCGCGACGACCCCCGGCCAGTTCGCCGCGCAGGCGGACGTCCCCGCGATGTTCCGCTCGTCGGCCGTGAGCGTGCGGCCGGTGCGGATCAGCGTCGTCGGCCGGATCAGCGGGCGGGCCCGGGCCACGGTGGCGTCGACGACGACGTTCATGGTCGTCTCGCCCCCGCAGGCGGCGACGCGGACGGCGGTCGTCACCGTCCTGCCCATCTCCAGCAAGCCCCGGCTGCGCTCGGACGGCCTGCTCACCGACAACACCCTGGCGGACGAGATCCGGGACGGCGGCCGGCTCGACGCGCTGCTCGACCCGTTCGAGTCCGCCCTTCCCGGAGCACCACCGCCTCAGGTCACGCTCGCGGTCGACCCCACGCTGGTGCAGGCGCTGGGGCGCATGGAGAAGCCGTACAAGTACGCCTCACCCAGCGGGGAGAGGGACGCCCCCGCGGACATCGACGCGGGCGCCTTCCTCGACCGGATCAAGGATTTCGCGCGGCGGGGCGGCAAGGTCATCGCCCTGCCCTACGGGGACGCCGACCTGCCGGCCCTCGTCCGCGCCGACCAGCTCGACGCGCTGCAGTACTCGGTGAACACCGGCCAGGTCGTCATCGCCGGGCTGCTGGGCGGCGAGGCCCCGAGGAGCGGCACGATCGCCTACCCTGCCGGGGGCATCGCCGACCCGCGCACCGTCGACGTGCTCAGCGCCAACGGCGCCGGCACGGTGATCGTCGACGACCGGCTGCTGCCCGCGGCGCAGTCCGTCCGGTACACCCCGTCCGCGGCGGTCACCCTGCCGACGTCCAGCGGCCAGGTTCGCGTCCTGGCGGCGGACCACCGGCTGGCCGAGGCGGTCGCCTCCTACGACGGTCAGGAGCTCCTGGAGCAGGCACTCGCCCGGTTCCGCGCCGAGCTGGCGATGATCACCGCCGAGCCGTCGAGCGAGCGGGCCGCCGTCCTGGCGCTCCCTCGCGACTTCGCACCGCCCCCCGGCTGGCTCAACGCGATCATTCGCGACCTCGACAGCGCCTACTCCAGGCCGGTCGGCATCGAGGAGCCGTCCCCGGACGCCACCAGGCAGCGCGCCGGCCTGACCTACAACGCCGACGCGCAGAGCCGGGAGCTCCCGGTCGACTACGTGAAGGGCGTCGGGCAGATCCGCGGCGAGGTGGCCGTCCTGAGCGCCGCCTTCTGCCCGCCGACCACCATGACCGGCGACCTGCTGCGGCAGTGCCGTCTGGACAAGGTCGACCCGATGGGCAACACGCTGATCACGGCGCTGTCGGCGTGGTGGCGGACGGACCGCCTCGGTGGGTTCTCCCTGGCCCAGCAGGCGGACGGGCAGGTCGGTGACTACCGGTCGAAGATCCGGGTCGTCGCGTCCCGGATCGTGAACCTCACCAGCAGCCGCGGGCGCGTCCCGGTGACGCTGGAGAACGGTGCCGACTGGAATGTGACGGTGGTCCTGAAGCTCTCGTCCACCGACCGGGGGCGGCTCGTGTCGGCCACCGAGGTCACCCGGGTGCTCGAACCGCTCCAGAAGGACCAGTTCGAGATCGAGGTGGACGCGGAGAGCGCCGGCACCTTCCCGGTGGACATCCGGCTCGAGACCGTCGACGGGCAGGCCCTGGGCCCGGACGCCGCCGCCCGGGTGCTGGTGCGCTCGACGGTCTACGGGGCCATCGCCACGGCGATCACGATCGGCGCGATCGGCGTGCTGATGCTGGCCGTGCTGATCCGCCTGCTACGCAAGCTCCGCGCGCGCTCCCGCGGCGGATCGGCGGCGGATGCGGCGGGAGCGGCGCTGCCCGACGGCGCCGGTCTCCTCGGCCCGGCCGGGGCGAACGGGGCCTCGGGCGCCGGCGATCCCGACCACCCCGGCACGGGCGCCGGACCGTTCGATCCCCCCGGGACCGCCGGCCCCGGCTGGCCGGAGCGGCCCGTCGACGATCCCGCGCCGGCCGGCCTCGGGCACGATCCCTACTTCGACGGACCACCCGCGCCCGCCACGTACCGGGAGCCGACCGGCTCGCCGTACGGCCCGTCCACCGGTGGCCCCGGCGGCAGGACGGCCGAGCCGTGGCCCGGGCGTCCCGCGGCCCCGGCCGGATCCGCGTCCCAGCCGCGGCGACGGGACGGCCGGTGACCCCGCCGGACGAGTCGCGATGGCCGCCTGACGACGACCACCACGGCACCCGGGACGGCCAGGGCACTCCCCGGTACCCGGACGACCGGTATCCGGACGAGCGGTACCCAGACGACCGGTACCCGGACAGGCGGTATCCCGACGAGCGGTACGCCGACGGCGGCTACGCGGGCGGCCAGGACGGGGGCCGGTACGCGGGCGGAAGCTACCCGGACGACGGCTACGCCCACGACCAGCGCCGGGACGTCGGCTACGACAACGGCTACCCCGGCGGGTACCCGGAGGACCGGCACGACGGCAGACGGCCAGAGGAGCGGTACGAGGGCGGCGCGCGGCCGGACGGGCGGTACGACGGCGGTGGGTACCCGGCGAACCCGGCGAGCCGATACGGGGACGGCGGGTACGACGACCGCCCGTACCGGGACAGCCCGTACCCGGACGACCGGTACGCGGACGCCGGTGAGCCGCATCGGCCGGGTTCGCCGTTTCCTCATGCCGATGAGCACCCGGCCCGCTACCGTCCGAACGTGAACCGGCCCGCTCAGGACCCGCCGGCGCCGTGGGGCGATCCGGAACCGCCGTCGGACCGGCCCCCCGGGCCGCCACCGTACGAGCCTGCTCGCCACGAGTGGGACCCGCGGGACGGCGGCCCCCGGCACGACCGGTCCCGCCCCCGGTACGACGATCCGCCGTACGACCAACCTCAGCACGACCAACCTCAGTACGACGGACCTCAGCACGACGAACCTCCGTACGGGGATCGTCGGTACGACGGGCCCGACGAGGCTCGGTACGACGGCTCCCGCCACAGCGAACCGCGATACGGCGAACCTCGGTACGACGACTCGCGGTACGGAACGCCCGGGCAGCCGCCGACCTACGAGGAGCGCCCGGACCGCGGCGGCGAGCCACCGGCCTGGTACGCGGACGGGTCACATGCCACGGCCCGGGTACCCACCGGCTCCGCCTACCCGGACACCCCGCCGCCGGTACCCGGCCGGCGGCGCTCCGATCCCGACGATCCCTACGACGCCGCGCCGCACCCGACCGGGCCGCGCCGATCCGATCCGAACGCGGGCATGTCGCCCCAGTCTTACCAGGAGGGCGGCGCGGAGATCGGCAGGCGTCCCGCGGGCGGACGTCCGCCGGCAGGTGAGCAGACCCGCCGGCTGCCGAGCGCGCCCGCGGTGCCGCCGCCGTCCGAGGGCGGGCCGGCGATGTGGTCGTCGCGTTCCCGCACGCCGGCCCCCGGCGCGGCGCCGAGGGCCGGCGCCGGTTCGGCGCGCCGGACCCGGCCGCCGGTCGAGCCGCTCGACGGGCCACACGTGGAGCCACTGGTCGAGCCGCTCGACGAGGTCGCCGCCGACGATCGCACCAGCCGGCTCGCGCCGCCCGTGACGCCGCCACCGGCGTCCACCCGGCGCCCCGCGGCCGAGGGGGCCCGCCCAGCCGGGCGCAGACCGGCCGCGAGCAAGCAGGGCACAGGCAGACCCGCCACAGGCAAACAGGCCGCGGGCAAGCAGGGCACAGGCGCCGCGCGGGGCGCCGCCACGGCGAAGCGGGGCGGGCTCGGCCGCGCCAGCGGGACAATGGCGATCGGCACCATCGCCTCGCGGGCCTCGGGCTTCCTGCGCACGGTCGCGATCGCCGCGGCGATCGGCACCGGAGCCGTCGGCCAGGCCTTCAACGTCGCCAACACGACCCCGAACATCCTCTACGACCTGTTGCTCGGCGGGATCCTGACCAGCGTCATCGTGCCGGTGCTGGTGCAGGCGTCCAAGGAGGACCCGGACGGAGGCGACGGCTTCGCCTCGTCCCTGATCACGCTGATGGTGCTCGGTCTGGGCGCGGCGGTCCTGGTGGGGATGTTCGCCGCGCCCCAGATCATCAGCCTCTACCTGAACACCGGGCCGGCGCAGCGCGAGCTGGGCGCGGACCTGCTGCGCTGGTTCATGCCGCAGATCCTCTTCTACGGCATCGGCGCGACGCTCGGGGCGATCCTCAACACCCGCCAGTCCTTCGCCGCGCCCATGTTCGCGCCGGTGCTGAACAACCTGGTGGTGATCGTCACCTGCCTGGTGTTCATCTTCCTTCCCGGGCCGCGGCCGCCGACGCTGGGCGGCATCACCGACGCCCAGAAGTTCGTGCTCGCGGGTGGCACCACGCTCGGCGTGGTCGTGATGACCATCGCCCTGCTGCCCTCGGTGCGCGCCGTGGGATTCCGGTACCGGCCCCGGCTCGACCTGCGCCACCCCGGGCTGCGCACGTCGTCCCGGCTGGCCGGCTGGACGCTGCTCTACGTCCTGATCAGCCAGCTCGGCTACGTGATGATCACCCGGCTCTCGTCGTCGACCACCGCGTACTCGATCTACAGCTACGCGTACCAGATCTTCCAGCTGCCGTACGCGATCATCGGCGTCTCGGTGATCACCGCCCTGCTCCCCCGGATGAGCGGCCACGCCGCCAGTGAGCAGGCGGACCTCGTCCGCGAGGACCTCTCCACCGCGTCCCGGATGACGGTCACCGCGATCGTCCCCTCGGCGCTGTTCCTGCTGGCGCTGGGACGCCCGATCGCCGTGACGGTCTTCAACCACGGTGCGGTCGACTACGACGACGCGATCGCGATCGGGGACACGCTGAGCGCCTTCGCGATCGCGCTCGTGCCGTTCTCGCTCTTCCAGGTGCAGCTTCGGGCCTTCTACGCCTACCGGGACAGCCGCACGCCCGCCCTGGTCAACATCGGCGTGGTCGCCACGAACGTGCTGGCCGCGTTCGTGCTGTCGGAGGTGGTCGCCGAGAAGCACCGGGCGGCCGCGCTGGCGCTGGCCTTCTCGCTGGCCTACCTGATCGGCCTGGTGGCGACGACGGTCCTGCTGCGGCGCCGTCTGCGCGGCATCGACGGCAACCGCATCGCGCGGGTGACGACCCGGGTCAGCGTGACGGCCGGTGTGGGCGCGGTCCTCGCCAGCGTCGTCGCGGACGGCCTGCGCGACCTGCTCGGCAGGGGCTGGCTCGGCTCCGGGGTCGCGGTGGTGCTGGCGCTGGTCGTCGGCGGCCTGGCCTTCGTCGTGATCTCCGTGCGCACCGGCATGCACGAGATGACGGCCCTGATGCGCATCGTCGGTGGCCGCCTCGGCGTCGGCCGCCGGACGAAGCCCGCCGTTGCCAGCGCCAGCACTGGCACTGGCACGGCGTCCTCGGCCCGGCCACCGCGATCGGCCGGCCGGGGAGACGGCGGGCGAGAAGACGGCGGGCGGGGCCGGCCTCCGGGCGGGCGTGGTGATCGCGGCGGTCGCGGCGGGCCCTCCGGTCGGCCAGGCGGGCCACCAGGTCGCCGCGGCGGGTCCTCGGGCCGGCGCGGCTGACGGGCCGGGGCCACTTCCCGACACGGCCTCACCCATGCGGGCCGATGGTCTCGATTCCGTCGCCCGGATTACCTGCCGGGATGGCACCAAGGTCCCACCGGCGCGACGAACGGCGCCCGGAGCCGACAGCGGAACCCCGTCCACACCCATGCCACCAGCAACACATCGACGCGACTTTAAGTAACGCCAGAAAATCATTCGGTAAAGTTTTGTCACACTCGAACCCAAATACGCACAGAAAGTGATCCTCTGGAGGCGTCAATCGGGTTTGGGGGTGAAGATCGGTGCGTTACCACTGATTCCGCACGATCGCACGCCGGGTCCATGGCGTGTCCATAGGCGGATGGTTCGCCCCGGTGTGCCAAGCTGGCTTGTCCGGAGACATCCGCGAGATGCCAGGGCCGGACTCGTACACTGAACACGCTGTGCGCGGGCCCCGCCCAACGTCGCCGGTGAACCAGGCGCAGCACCCAGCTCGTCGCGTTGGTCACACGATGCGTTCCGATGCGACGGAGGGTGTCCGGGATGTTCGTTCGCAGTGGCGGAACGCTGGGCGGATCCCCTGCCCGGGTGAGGTGGGGCAACCCGCCGTCGGGTCGGCCGGCGGGTATGCGGACGACGGAGGCGCTGTGGTCGACGGAAGCAACCGACCGCAGGGCGCGGACGTCGATAACGACGTGACCACCGACTCGCCGGGCGAGCGCCCGGCCAGCACGGCCGTGCTGGCCGAATCCGTTCTCGACCGCCGCTACCGCCTCCTGGCGCCGCTGAACACCCGCGGCCCGGTGACCCTGTGGCGGGGTGACGACAACACGCTCGCCCGGCCGGTGGCCGTCCGGATCGTCGAGCACGTCGACCCTGACACCGCGGCGGAGATCGATCCGGCTGTCCGGGAGGACGCGGCCCGCGCCCTGCTGAAGGCGGCGATCAACTCCGGGCGGCTGGTCCACCCGGGCGCCGCGTCGACCTACGACGCCACGACCACGACCACAGGCACGGCCCGTGTCTCCTATGTCGTCTCGGAGTGGGTGGAGGGGCGCACCCTGCGCCAGCTCGCCACCAACGGGCCACTGCGCCCCGAACAGGCCGGGGCCATCGTCCTGGCGGCGGCGCGGGTCCTCGCCGCCGCGCACGACCGCGGCATCCACCACGGCGGGCTCAACCCCGGCGATGTGATCGTCTCCGGCCACGGCACCGTGAAGGTCGTCGACCTGGAGATCGGCGGTGTCCTCGCGGGGCTGGACGGCGCGGCGACGGGCGCGGAGCCCACCATCGGCTCCGACCCGGAGAAGGACGACGCACCCCCCTCGGCCGAGCTGGCGGACGTCCGGGCCCTCGGCGGGCTGCTGTACGCCGGGCTGACCGGCACCTGGCCGCTGCTCGGCGAGCACGCGCTGCCGGCCGCCCCGACGAGCGACGGCCGGCTGCGGACCCCCCGGCAGATCAACTCGGCCGTCCCGCGCGACCTCGACGCGATCACCCTGGCGACCCTCGGCGACGAGCGGGCCGGCGCGCCGATCACGACCGCCGCCGAGCTGGTCTCGGAGCTCGAGGCGGTCAGCCCGGTCGACCAGGTCCTCGACACCGGCCTGATGAGTCTCGGTGACGACGGCCCCGCGAGCACCGAGGCGATGTCGGTCGACGGCTACAACCCGGCCACGGACGACTACCCCGCCCCCTCCGACTACCCGGGGCAGGGCTACGCCGGCGGGAACAGCTCCGGCGGCAACGGCTACGGCGGCCGCGACGACTACGACCGCCGCGGCTACGACCAGACGTCCTACCTGGGCCGTGACGGCTACGACCAGACCTCCTACAACGAGCGCGGCTACGGCGGCCAGGGCGGTTACGACGACCGCGACCGGGGCGGCTACCCGTCGCAGCGCGAGGCGCCCGAGCAGCGCCGGTACTCCGACGACCGTTACCCGCCCGCCGGCGGCCACCGCCAGGGCGGCGGGTCGGGCGGGGCTGGCGGCGGCGCCGTCCGCCGGGTCCTGCCCTGGGTGGCCCTGCTGGTGGTGATCGCCCTCGTCGCCGTCGTGGCGGTGATCGCCTTTCGCCCGAAGGACGATGGTGGCGGCAGCCCGGGCGGGGATACCGGCCCTTCCTCCATGGCCGTGGTGCCCTCCGGTAATCGGATTCCTTTCGGCTCGGTCACCTCGTTCGACCCGCCCCCGACCGGTGACGGGGCGGAGAAGCCGGACCTCGTACCGCTCGCCACCGATGGGAACCCGGCCACCCAGTGGACGACGGACGGATACCACAGCCCTCAGTTCGGCGGGCTGAAGAAGGGCGTGGGGCTGCGCTTCGACTTCAACCAGCCGATAACCCCGAGCGAGGTTGTCGTCACCGTCGGGAGGGAAGGCCCGATCACCTTTGAGCTGCGGGCCGGCGATTCACTCTCGGACAACATCAACGACTACGCGGTCATCGGTGTACCGCAGCAGAACAAGACCGGCGAGGTCCGCATCAGCATGCCGTCCGAGCAGCCGACTCATCGGTACTGGGTGCTGTGGCTGACCGAGCTTCCGTCCAACAAGGGATCGATCGCGGAGATCGAGTTCCGGGGCTGACCGGACGGAATCATGTGCGGCGGGTCGAGGTCGATGCGCGCCAGTCCCGGGTGGCAATCGCCCGTCCTGAGAAGTCGGTGAACCCGCCCGCGGCGGCCGGTGCCCGGTCCTCCGGTCGGGCTCCCGAGGCCGACCTGGAGGCGCTGCGCCGGCATGTGGCGGGTGATCCGGACGCGTTCGGCGAGTTGTTCCGCGCGCACGCCGACCGGCTGTGGTCGGTGGCGTTCGCGCTGCTGCAGGACACCGAGGAGGCGGCGGACGCCGTCCAGGAGGCGATGCTCTCCGCGCACCGGCGGGCCGCCGACTTCCGGGGTGAGGCGGCGGTCGGCACCTGGCTGCACCGGATCGTCACCAACGCCGCCCTCGACCGGCTGCGCCGCCGCGCCGTGCGCCCGACGGTGCCGATGCCCTCGGCCCCCGACGGTGCCCCCTACGAGCCGGCCGACGCCCGGGACGCCATCGCCGAGCACGACACCCGGATGGACATCGGCGCCGCGCTCGGCATGCTTCCGGTCACACTGCGCACCCCGGTCGTCCTCGTGGACGTCGAGGGCCGCTCGGTCGCCGAGGTGGCCGAACTGCTGGACATACCGGTCGGGACGGTCAAGAGCCGCTGCGCGCGCGGCCGGGCGCGGCTCGCCGTCCTGCTCGGGCACCTTGCCCCCGAACGGGCTCGGCGGCCCATCGCCGGGAACCAGCCGGCCTCGCCTTCCGTCTGTGATGAGGGACGGTACGACACATCGGCCGGCGGTCCCGACGAACCGGTCGACCGACTGGTCGACGACCGGCCGGCCGAGCAGGCGGGGTCCGACCGCGCGGATGCGGACGGCACCGACCCCACCGGCACGACCGCTCGTGGCGCCGCCGCCGAACCCGCCGAGATGCCGGGCGCGGCCGGCGTCCCGGGACCCGCCGACCGGACCGGCACGACGGCCGGGCGGCTGACTCGCCGGAGGAGGTGATCGGCGGTGGTGACGGACGAACACGGCGCCCACGCCCCTGATCCGGGCTGGCGCCCCGGCGACCGTGGCCCGCGTACCCGGGCCGGCACGGCCGCCCAGCGCATGACCGACGGTCGTACCACCGGCGGGCATCCCGACGTGGAGGCGCTTGACGCCTACCTCGACGCCCGGCCGGACCCTTCGGATCAGGGGTTCCCCCTCGAGCCCGCGGTCGCCCGGGTCGAGCGCCACGTCCACTCGTGTGCCACCTGCCAGGAGGCGCTCACGGCGCTGCGCCGGGTGCGTGCCGACCTCGCCCGCCTCGCGAGCATGACGATGCCGGCCGACGTCGCCGAGCGCATCCAGGCCGCGCTGGCCGCCAGGTCGGCCACGGACACCCGGGCACGGGAGAGCGCCCGGTCGGGGCGCGGTCCCCGCGCGGGAGCTGTCAGCGGCCCGCCGCGGCCACGCCGCCGCCTCGGGCGGGTCGGCTCGCTGCCAGCCTCGGGCCTCGTCGCCCCTGGCGAGTTCGAGCGGAAGAGCACTCCGGGCAACGCAGGCCGAGGCACCGCTGGCACAGGTCCCGACGCGGCCGACCACGGCTCAGGCATCGCCGAGCAGGGGACCGCCGGGCCAGGCATCGGCGAACCAACCATCCCGGCACCAGACACCAGGACTCCAGACACCAAGACTCCGGGCGCCAGGACTCCGGGCGCCAGGGCGCCGGACACGACGGCGCCAGACACGACGGCGCCGGGCATCGCCGAGCCGGACATCGCGGCACACGGCACCACACGGGGGAACACGGAGCCGGGCAGGCCGCCGATCTCCGGGGCGCCGCGGCCCCAGCGGCCCCCGCGGCACGGCGGCCGGCGGCGGCGCGGCGGGCTCGCCGGTGCCGGCGGCCGGGTCGCCCGCGACTGGGTCTCGATCGCGGCGACCTGCGTCGCGCTGGTGGCGTTCGGCGCGGCTGTGTTGACCCTGCGCGGGCTGACCGCGGGCGGCGGGGACGCGAGCTCCACCGCGGCCAGCGACGCGGCCACGGCGCTGTCAGGGGCCTCCCAGACGGCCGGTCCAGAAGCCGCCCGGGCCCCCGGACCAGCCGCCGCCGCGGCCGTCCCCAGTGCCAGCGGGACGCCCGAGGAGCCGTCCGCGGCCTTCACGATGGTCGCCGACTCGGGAGAGGCGGTCCGGGCCGGTGACATCGTCGTGCACGGCCGGAGCCTGCTCACCGGGCGGATCCCGACGACCATGCTCACCTGGTCCGTCCTGCCTGCGCTTTCCGGTGCGACGTCCGTGCCGCCCGCCGCGGGCGAGGAACAGGCCACCGATGGCGGCGCGTCCACCACGGTGTCGGGAACGGATTCGTCGGCCGCGCCCGCCACGACGCCGGAGACGCTCGCCCGCGTGATCGACACCCCACAGCTGCGGATGTGCTACGACAGCCTCACCGCCCAGACGGGCGGATCGGTACTGGCCCTCGACCGGGTGCGTTTCGACGGCCAACGGGCGCTGCTGGTGGTGCTCTCGGTCGCCGGCCAGCCCGCCGCCGCGCGGGTCGTCGTGATCGACGCACGCTGCGGCGTGGTACCGATGCCGGGCGCGGTGTTGTACACCGTGAACACGACCCGCGCGCTGTAGGCGGTGGTCGGCGACAGGGCGGCACACACGTACGGACGGGCACACCCCCTTGCCACGGTGACCCAGCGGTGGAATCAGCGGCGGTCCGCGGCGGTTATGGGGGCAGACATCACGTCGGCGGGGTCAACGATCGACAGAGTCGACGAAGCCTCGTACGGCAGTCGTGAAGGGAGTGGGTGTGACAGCCCAGGGCAAGGACCAGGCCGGTCAGGCCGCCGGAGCGGAGCGTTCCGGCGAGCGCGTCCTGGACGTCGTCATCATCGGGTCGGGGCCGGCCGGCTACACCGCGGCGATCTACACCGCGCGGGCGAACCTGAAGCCGGTCGTCTTCGAGGGCGCGGTGTCCGCGGGCGGCGCGCTGATGACCACGACCGAGGTGGAGAACTTCCCGGGCTTCCCCGAGGGCATCCAGGGGCCGGAGCTCATGGAGAACCTGCGCGCCCAGGCGGAGCGGTTCGGCGCCGAGCTCATCGCGGACGACGTCACCGAGGTCGACCTGGCCGCGGATCCGAAGGTGGTCAAGGTGGGCGACGAGACCTACCTGGCCCGCTCGGTCATCGTCGCGACCGGCTCGGCCTACAAGAAGCTCGGCGTCGAGCACGAGGACCGGTTGCTCGGCCGGGGCGTGTCGGCCTGCGCGACCTGTGACGGCTTCTTCTTCCGGGACCAGGACATCGCGGTCGTCGGCGGCGGCGACTCGGCGCTGGAGGAGGCGACCTTCCTCACCCGGTTCGCGAAGTCGGTGACGATCGTGCACCGGCGCGACAAGCTGCGCGCCAGCGCGATCATGCAGGAGCGGGCGTTCGCCAACCCGAAGGTCCGGTTCCGGTGGAACGCCGTGGTCGAGGAGGTCCTCGGCGAGAACAAGGTCACCGGCGTCCGGCTGCGTGACACGGTCACCGACAGGACGGACGAGCTCGCCGTCACCGGCCTGTTCGTGGCGATCGGCCACCTCCCCCGCACGGATCTGATCCACGACCAGCTCGCGCTGGACGGCGAGGGCTACATCAAGGTGGCCCACCCGACCACCCAGACCAACATCGCGGGTGTGTTCGCCTGCGGTGACGTCGTCGACCACACCTACCGCCAGGCGATCACCGCGGCCGGCACCGGGTGTGCCGCCGCCCTCGACGCCGAGCGCTACATCGCCGGCCTGGAGGGCGCCGCTGACAGCGCCGCCGAGGCGCCCCGGGTACCGGCACCGGAGCTCGCCGCGACGACCTGACCGGACCAACCTGTGCTGTGGCGGGAGCCCCGCCACAGCACAGCCGTCAGCCACCAGTCCAAAGACACAAGAGCGCAAACCCTGAGGAGAACGCCATGGCAGGCTCCACCACCGCGGTGACGGACGGCACGTTCGCCGTCGAGGTGCTCAAGAGCGACAAGCCCGTACTCGTCGACTTCTGGGCCGAGTGGTGCGGCCCGTGCAAGATGGTCGCGCCGGTACTGGAGGAGATCGCCAAGGAGCACGGCGAGAAGCTCCGGATCGTCAAGCTCAACATCGACGAGAACCCGGAGGTCGCGCGGCAGTACCAGATCATGTCGATCCCGACGATGGCCGTCTTCGTCAACGGAGAGATCGACAAGAGCATCGTCGGCGCGAAGCCGAAGGCCGCGCTGCTGCGCGACCTGTCGTCCTACATCTGATCCAGACCGCGCCCGGCTCCCGCCCGGGCCGGGCCAGCGCACTCCGCCGGCCATGGTCGACCTCGACGGCCCGCTCCGATCTCGGAGCGGGCCGTCTTCGTCTCCGCCGTCTCCGCCGGCACTGCCGTCTCCACCGTTTCAGCCGTTTCAGCCGTTTCAGCCGTTTCAGCCGTCACCGCGGAGTCTGCACCGGCCTGCGCCGTGCAGGGTCCGACTGTTCGGAACTTTCGGTAGCCAGGAACACACGTCTGGTGGACGTTTCCGGGCCGTCGGCCGCTAGTGGCCCTGAGCGGGCCGTAGACATGATCGAATGAGTGGTGCATGGCGGCCCCTGCACCGCACACGTCACCTTTGGTCACATCGGGTAGTCATCGACCGTTTCCCCGGGATGGCCACCTCCAGGCGGGGTTCACGCCGAAGTGAGTCGGCCCAGCGGCGCCTGGAGTGACTCAGGCAGTTCACTTCGGCGGCCACTCCACCGAGCCCGGGCTCCGACCTCAGGTCCGGACCGGGCCCGGCCGGAGCACGGGGCACCGAGGCAGAAAGCCGGACGAGGGGGATCGCCGTCCTCACTGCCCGGGACCGATGGCCTAATCTGATGACCGGGATTCGGCGGCGGAACCGCCCGACGCAGGTCGACGGCTCGATGAACGCGGACTCGAAAGGTACTCATTCGTGAAGCTGCTGCGTCTTGGTGACCGTGACCCCTCTGTAGCGGAGGCCCGGGCAGCTTTCATCCACCTGGGTTTTCTTCCCGTCGCACCCCGCCAGACCGATGCGGCCGACGGCCCCGGCCCGGGTGCCCTCGGGACGTCCACCGCGCCGTTGCCGGCGCCGGAGCCGTTCCCGGCTCCGGTGCCGGCCGGCGGCGCCGGGAACGGCGGCCCGGTCGACGCCACCGACCAGTTCGACAGCGAGCTGGACAACGCCGTCCGGGCGTTCCAGCAGAGCCGCGGGCTGTCGGTCGACGGCATCATCGGACCCGACACCTTCCGGGCCATCGAGGAGGCTCGCCGCCGCCTCGGCGACCGGCTCCTCCATTACAGCGTCACTCACCCGTTCGTCGGCGACGACGTCGCCGCCCTGCAGGAGCGGCTGTCGAACATGGGCTTCGACGTCGGCCGCGCGGACGGCATCTTCGGAGCACGGACGGACTCGGCCGTGCGGGACTTCCAGCGCAACCGGGGCCTCGACCCCGACGGCCTCTGCGGGCCGCGGACCCTGCGCGAACTCAAGCGCCTCGAGCGCACGGTCACCGGCGGCCGCCCGGACGTCCTGCGCGAGTCCATGCGCCTGCTGGCCCGGGGGCCGTCGCTGCTCGGCGTGGTCGTCGCCATCGACCCCGGGCACGGCGGCGACGACCTTGGCGTGTCCAGTGGTGGGCTGTGCGAGCGTGACCTGATGGCCGACCTGGCCTCGCGGCTGGAGGCCCGGCTGCTCGCGTCCGGCCTGGAGGCCTACCCGGTGCACGGGCCACACGAGTCGCCGCCCGAGGCGGAACGCGCGGCGCGGGCGAACGAGATCGGCGCCGACCTGCTGGTCTCGCTGCACGTGGACGCGAGCGGCTCCGTGCAGGCCCAGGGTGTCTCGACGTACTACTACGGCCACGCGCGAGGCTCGTCGGCGGTCGGTGAGCGCTTCGCCGCGCTGGTGCAGCGCGAGATCGTCTCGCGGACCGACATGGTGGACTGCCGCGCCCATCCCAAGACCTGGGAGCTGCTCCGCCGAACCAGGATGCCCGCCGTCCAGATCGACCTCGGCTACCTCAGCAACACTCACGACGCCGCCGCGCTGGCGTCGACCGAGTTCCGGGCCGCCGTCGCGGAGGGCCTGCTCGCCGCCACACAGCGCCTGTTCCTGCCGCCGGAGCAGGACCCGCCGACGGGGCAGCTGCGCGTCCCGCGCATCGCGGCGCGAGCCTGAGGCACGTCCCGCGCATCGCGGCGCGAGCCTGAGGCACGTCCCGCGCATCGCGGCGCGAGCCTGAGGCCTCGCCGCACCACGCCTGGCTGCTACCGCTACCGCCGGCCGTGCCGGACGGCTCCGCGGTCGCTCCCCCGTCCCGCACGCTTGTCGTGTTTCACTGCCGCGACCGGCTTTGTGGCGGACGTCCCGGGAACGTGTAATCCGTTGGCGAGGTTTCACGTGGAACAGGTCACGGCGTGCCCGTGGCCACATGCGCCGGCGACCGTCCTAGGCTGTCCGAAGTAAGCGGAAGAATCGGCCGGGGACGGTCGTCCGGACCGCTGGGAGGCTGGCTCGATGAGTCGTCGGATCGCGAACATCACCCTCGACAACATCGACGATCTGCCGCTCCCCTGTCGCAGATGCGTCTTCTGGGAGCTCGACCCGGTGGCCCGCAGCCGGGCAGAGGAGGCCGGCGGCACGGACATCGAGAAGGAGGCCTGGGTCTCGTCGGCGCTTCTCGAATGGGGTAGCTGCGGAAAAGTCGTGTATATCGACAACGTCCCGGCCGGGTTCGTCATGTTCGCGCCGCCGGCGTACGTCCCGCGCTCCGTGGCGTTCCCGACCAGCCCCGTCAGCCCGGACGCGGTGCTGCTCATGACCGCGCAGATCGTCCAGGAGTTCACCGGCCAGGGCCTGGGCCGGGTGCTCATCCAGTCGGTGGCCAAGGAGATCACGCGGCGCGGCTACCGCGCCCTGGAGGCGTTCGGCGACCTGCGCGACTCCGGCACCCGCTGCGTGGTGCCCGCCGACTACCTGCTCGCGGTCGGGTTCAAGACGGTTCGCCCGCACCACCGCTGGCCCCGCCTGCGCCTCGAGGTGAAGAACGCCGTCAGCTGGCGGGAGGACGTCGAGGTCGCCCTGGAGCGCCTGCTCGGCTCGATGAATCCCGAAGGCGTCCTGCGCCAGGTGAACCCCGTCCCCGGCACCGTCTGAGCGGGACCGCACCGGGACGGGCACACACCCCGGACATGCCTCGGGGCGCACGTGGCGGACACGTGCGCCCCGAGGCCTGGTACCGAGGTCAGGAGACCTTCGAGTTCGGGGACATCACCTCGACGATCCGCTCCAGGTCCTCGATCGTCGCGAACTCCACGGTGATGCGGCCCTTGCTGCGGCCCATGTCCACCTTGACCCGGGTCTCCAACCGGTCCGACAGACGGTCGGCGATGCTGGTCAGTGCCGGCTCGGCCGCCCGCGGCCCGCGCGGAGCCCGCTTGCGGGGCCCCTCCTCGCCGAGGGCCACGATCTCCTCCACCGCCCGCACGGACAGGCCCTCGGCGACGATGCGCGTCGCCAGCCTGTCCTGAGCGTCGGGGTCCTCCAGCGAGAGCAGTGCGCGGGCGTGCCCGGCGGACAGCACCCCGGCGGCCACCCGACGCTGCACCGCCGGCGGCAGCCCGAGCAGGCGAATCGTGTTCGTGACGTGCGAGCGCGACCGGCCCAGGCGCCCGGCCAGCTCCTCGTGGGTCGCCCCGAAGTCACGCAGCAGCTGCTCGTAGGCCGCGGCCTCCTCGAGCGGGTTGAGCTGCTGGCGGTGCAGGTTCTCCAGCAGGGCGTCGCGCAGCATGGCGTCGTCCGCGGTGTCCCGGACGATGGCGGGCACCCGCTCCAGCCCGGCGAGCTTCGACGCGCGCCAGCGCCGCTCGCCCATGACCAGCTCGTAGCGGCCGGGCAGGAGCTCCCGGACGACGATCGGCTGCAGTAGCCCCACCTCGCGCAGGCTCGCGGCGAGCTCCGCGATGGCGTCCTCGTCGAAGTGGGTGCGTGGCTGGCGCGGATTCGGGGTCACCGAGTCCACCGGGATCTCCCGGAAGACCGCGCCCGCGACCGGGACGGGAGCCGCTGCCGGAGCGTGGTCCAGGCCGTTGCTCTGATAGCCGTCCTGCGGCTCGGCGGCCGCCGGAATGAGCGCGCCAAGACCACGGCCCAGACCACCACGCCGCGCCGTCATCGACCGGCCCCGTTCAGGTTCGGACCGCCAGGACCCGCGGCACCGCCGTGCGGGCCGTAGCCGTTGGGCCGTCCGTATCCGTCCCGGGTGCTGGGTGCACCCGGGATCATCGGCCCGTCCGGAACGGCGAAGCCGTCCGGCGTGGACGGCCCGGCCGGAGCGGCGTGACCGCCCGGCGAGTCGTAGCCGTCGGCGGGCGTGCCGTACCGGTCGTCGGCGGCGGGGTAGCTGTCGTCAGCGTCGTATCCATTGGCGGCGCCGTATCCGTCGGTGGCGTTGTAGCCATCCGTGCCGTAGCCGTCGGCGGCGGCGTAGTCGTCCGCGCCGCGACCGTCTGCGCGGCTGTCCGCACGTCCGTCGCTGCGGCCGTCTACGCGGCCGTCTGCGCGGCCGTCTGGGCCGTAGCCGGACGGCGGGCCGTGCCGGTCAGGGCCGGCCTGGGCGGCGCCCGTGCCGCGGCCGGTGGGCGGCGCGTGCCCTGCGGGGGAGTGGCCGTTCACCGGAGCCCCACCGGTCGGGATGGGGCCGCTGGGAGCCCCATCGCGGGCGCTCCCGGCGGTGCCACGTGGAGCCGGGTCGACTCCGCGCTCGGCGAGCTCGCGAGCAGCGGCCAGGTAGGACAGCGACCCGCGGGAGGCGGGGTCGTAGGTCAGGACGGACTGACCGTAGCTCGGCGCCTCGGCCAGCCGGACGTTGCGCGGGATCGTGGTGCTCAGCACCCTGTCCCCGAAATGCTCCTTCACCTCGTGCACGACCTGATCGGCGAGCCGGGTGCGCGAGTCGTACATGGTCAGCAGGATGGTCGACAGCCGGAGCTCCTGATTGAGATGGGCCTGGACCAGCTCGACGTTACGCAGCAGCTGACCAAGGCCCTCCAGCGCGTAGTACTCACACTGGATCGGGATCAGGAGCTCCCGGGCCGCCACGAGCGCGTTGACCGTGAGCAGCCCCAGCGACGGCGGGCAGTCGATGAGGACGTAGTCGACCTCGTTCCGCATGCCGTCGATGGCCCGACGCAGGCGGGTCTCCCGCGCGACCATCGAGACCAGCTCGATCTCGGCGCCCGCGAGGTCGATCGTCGCCGGTGCGCAGAACAGCCCGCTGGACTCGCTGGACCGCACGACGACCTCGTCGAGTGGGCGGTCACCGAGCAGCACCTCGTAGATCGAGGGAGTGCCGGAACGGTGGTCCACACCGAGCGCCGTGGAGGCGTTCCCCTGCGGGTCCAGGTCCACGACCAGTACACGGACTCCGTGCATGGCCAGTGCGGCGGCCAGGTTGACGGTGGTCGTCGTCTTGCCGACGCCACCCTTCTGGTTGGCGACGGTGATGACACGTCGCCGGCTGGGTCGAGGAAAGGGTCGTCGTCGTTCCATCGTCAGTGCTTCCACCGCTGCTGCCGCCGCCGCTCCGATCGGGGTCGAGGAGTCAAGGGGGTCCAGGCCCGGGAGGCCGGATGTGTCACCCGGACTCCCCCCGTGTGCCAAGCCGCCTCGACCCGCCGACGCTGCTTCAGGTGCCCTCGCCGTCTGATATGGCATCGCTGTTTCACGTGGAACGGGACCTCCCACGTGCCGGTCGATCACGAGTGCCCTCCCGTGGTCGCCGTGGCTGTGTCGTCCGTCTGGCCTGCCGGTCATCCGCGCCGCGCCGTCCCCTCCCGCCGTCCCCTTGGGTCGCCTGAGCTGACCGCGTCGCGCGCAGAACACGGGTGGGTTCGTCCACCAGGCCAGCCCCGCACGTCATGACGTTCACCTCGCGCCAACCCTGGGAATCGAGATCACTACGCACGGCCTGCAATTCCTCAAGGATTCGCGAACCGCGCAGTGCAAGCATGACACCGCCCGGACGGGTCATCGGCAGCAGTACCGCGCCAAGACGTCCCAAAGGGGCTACTGCGCGCGCCACCGTAACGTCGAATGTGCGATGCGGAGGCAGCTCGGCGACGTCCGGCGCTCGTCCCCGTACGACCTCCACCTGACCCGCCAGGCCGAGCTCGGCCACGGCTTCCGCGAGGAAACGGCAGCGCCTTTCCATCGGCTCGAGCAGGGTCACCCTCAGGTCGGGGCGGGCGAGCGCGAGCGGAATTCCGGGAAGGCCGGCGCCGCTGCCGACGTCGACGACCTCGAGGGCGGCCTCGTCAGAACCGGGGGAGGCGGAACGGGTGGGGACGGCCTCGGCCAGGACTGCGCTGTTGAGAAGGTGGCGCTCCCAGAGCCGGCCGGTCTCCCGCGGACCGATCAGCCCTCGTTCGACTCCTGCCGTCGAAAGCATCTCGGCATACCGCACCGCGAGACCGAAACGATCACCGAAGACGGTCTGAGCGGCGTCGGGAACCACCTCGGCGGCGCCGGTCGGGCCTTCGGATGTCGTCGCCGGCGCAGCCGAGGAATCCGACTGCGGGGGCAGCGGATCTCCGGGGGAGGAGTCGGGGCGGAGGTCGCCCGCCGTCCCGTCGGGCGGTGTCACCGATTCACCTCAACCACCGGAGCACCCGGCAGGCCCAGCCGGCCAAGCTGAGTGGTCCGAGCTGTCGACCAGGTCGCGAAGGCGCGCCAGGAACGCGGATCCAGGCTCGGATGTGGCCCGCCTCGGACTGAGAGCGGACGGTCCGGACATCCCGGAATGGGCGAGCGAGCGGCCGGCGGCCGCGGCGGCTCGGGGCGAGACGGGAGGGTGCGACGCGAAAGCACCACACCAGCATCCCCGGTGGACCCGTGCTGGCGCGTCAGGTGATGCCTCTGATAGGTGCTGTGTCGGGAATTCAGCGCCAGAAACCCGACCCCGCGGGCAGATGTTTCCCGTGAATCATCCATCGCTCGCGGCGGGACGAGCGGAGCAGGCGGAGTCGATCACCAACCCGGCCGGCAGATTCACCCGCATCCAACCAGCACTGACGCAAACTCCGACCGCCGTCGCCGACCTGGCTCCGCGAGACGATCCCCTCCACGCAAGGTAATAGATCTTTTGATCATCGATCTGGCGGTCTGGCGCGCGGGAGCGGGTTGGCCCGGATCTTCCGTCTGGCTGTAGGACACCACGTCGACGCGGATCCGGTCAGTTCTCCGTACCCCGGGCGGGCGGCTGATCGGACAGTGACCAGGTCAGAGTCGCTCCTGCGCTGAGATCACGAAACCGGGTCCAGGGTCCGGGGAGCGACTCGCCGTCACGTCTCAGCCCGACCGGTATGCGACCATCCACCCCGCCGACCTGTTGGTTCACCAACCGAAGTTGTCCGCGAGGAAGGGTGATCTCGACCGATGAGGCGACCGGCGGAGTGACGATGAGCAGGTCTGTTCCCGGCTGGACGGGGCCCACTCCAAGCCAGGCGAGCACGTACCAGGCGGACAGGCCCCCGGTGTCGTCATTCCCGGGCAGACCGTCGGGAGTATCCCGGAACAAAGTCCGGCGCGTTCGGTCGAGAGCGTCGATCGTCAGATCGACGGCGCCGAACGATCCACCGAGCCAGGGTACGAGAAGGCTGGGCTGGTTTCCCATCTCCGCATGTGCCCCGATCGGGCCGTCGTCGAGCCGGGTGAGGAAGTCGGCGAGCCGGTCAACCGCGACGCGCCGTCCGCCCATCGCCTCGGCGAGGCCATCGGGATCCTGCGGAACCAGCCATGAGTACTGGGCCGCGGTGCCTTCGGTGTAGCCGGGGAGGGTCGTCGGCTCCACCGGGAGAAAGCCACCGTCCGTGCTGCGCGGGGCGGGCAGCTTACTGACCGGATCCCATACCGACCGCCAGCGCGTCGACCGTTCGGTGAAGGTGGCCGCGATTTCGGGCCGGTTCGCGGCAAGCGCCAGTTGCGCTGTCGCGAAGTCCGCGAGGGCGTACTCGAGAGTGATGGACACAGCATCCGCGGGGCCGGCGTGGCCGACCGGGACGAAGCCGAGTCGGTCGTACTCGGCCGCGAACGGGCGGCGGGCCGCGCTGGCCAGCGCGGCGGCCAAAGCCTGTGCTGGGTCAAGGGGCAACCCGAGAGCCACCGCCTCGGCAAGCAGGACCGTGCCGCCGTCGCCAGGCATGACGTCGGGCCGACTGGTCGCGAGAGTCCATCCTGGCACCGACCCGGTCTGCATGGCGCCGGCCATCAACGACCACGCGGTGTCGGTAGCGACGTCCGGAGCCAGCATCGCCAGTAATGGGAACGAGCTGCGGTAGGCGTCCCAGCCCGCGATCCCGCTGCGTGCGGTCCATCCCTGGGCGGCGGCGGTGGATCCGTCCCAGCCACGGTAGGTGCCGTCGGCATCGCTGACGGCACCGGGGCCCAGCATCGCGTGATAAAGCGCTGTGTACAGGGTGCGTAACTCGGACCGTGGCGCGGAGGCGACACACACGGTCGACAGCCTCCGGTTCCATTCGGCGCGGGTGGCGTTCGCGACCGCGTCGACACTGCTGGGGTACTCGGCCTCGAGGTTGGCGCGCGCCCCCTCGACGCTGGTATACGACACAGCAGCACGGAGCATGACCGCTCCGTCTGCTGCCGGTGGCATTCTCAGCCAGGCTCCGACCGATGCGGAACGCGACGTCGCGGTGGGTCCTCCTTCGTCGGCCACGTCCGGGCTCAGTGACCATTGCCCCGCCGACCAGGTGCCCACAGCCGCCGGCGGCCGATCAGGTCTCGCGACGAAGTAAAGCGTGCTGACGGCTGGTTGCCGGCAGAAGACCCGACTGGTCACCGAGCCTGAAACCTCCCCGGTGGCGGAGTCCACATGCAGGTCCGCCCGGCCGGCGCCGTCGGCACGGCGTCCCACGTCGAGGACCAGGGATCCCGCCACGCCTGCCGGAAACGAGAAGCGACCAATCGCCGCACGGCCTCCGGCGGCGAGATCCACACCTATCCGATCACCCGCCGGCGAGGTGACCTGAACGCTGTAACGACCGGGTGTGGCCGACTCGTCGCCATGCGAGAATCCGGCGCCCCACAACGATGGCTCGTCCACGGCGCCGGTGGGTGGATAGAAGGGATAGGAGCCGGTAGACGGCATGATCGAAATATCCTGGGCCGCAGGACACGACGTGCCATGTAAGTGGGTCAGGCTGAATCCGTCTATTACCGAGTCGGTGTACCGGTACCCGCCCGACCCCGCAGCCGCCCGTCCGTTGGTGTCCGGGCTCCACTGGACCATCCCGAACGGCGCCGCGGCTCCTGGAAAGGCACCCGCGACCCCATCCCCGGGTATGACATCATGACGCTGCTGCGCAGTGCCGATAAACGGGTCGACAAACTTGGCCAGGTCGTCGCCTGCGGAGACAGCGTCCGCGGTCTGAGTCGCGAGGTCTGATGCCCGTGTAGTTCTGCCGTGTGCACCCGGCCGCATTTCGATGAGTAGACCCGCGACCGCCGCCATTGCGACCAGCAGAGACAGCGCAACCGATGCGACCGCGCGGGCACGCCAACCTCCGGCAGACACGCACAACCCCTTTCCGACGGTCATCGACACGGCCGGTCAGGTAAAAAATACGGCGGGTCTCAGGCCATCTCCGTCCGTCAGGGCAGCACTTTTCCATGCTCGCGACCTGTTACGGAGGTCGGACCAGGAGGCTCTGGTCCGGCGGAGCTCTCTTCTGCGGTCCGGACTGGACGCATATTGGGCTGGATGCATATTGGGCTATGCGCATGCACCGCCAGTCGGGATCAGTGGCGACCGCATCCTCCTCGAGGATATCGGATCGACCGCCGCACGACTGGCAAAGGCAGGACATGCCCCTTGCGACGCGAGGAGTTGCCCGGCATCACCGGCTCTCGCGTTGCCCACGCCCGCCGCTGAGCATCGTGAACCGGATCGCGCACCTGAGGACATTACCCATGCTCAGCAGCACCGCCACAGGTCCCCCGGACCCATCCAACGGCCACGGCGGATGGAACCTGAACGCCTTCTCCGGGCCCGGTCGGCCTTCTCATCCGCGGCTCGCGGCTGAAGGCTTCGGGCAGTCGGAGTAGACCGTGACCGAACCGGTCAGCCGGAATCGCCAGCTCTCACCGGGGCACCAGCCTTCATCCCGCAACGCCGCCAGCCCCGGAGCCATCGCGGCCGCATCGATATCGAAGACGAAGACGACGAGGCGTCCGGGTCGGCGAGGCCTCTCCAGCTGCACAGCAAGTGGCACCAGCCGGCCCACGGAATCACGGAGGCCGGGATCGACGAAAACGGTCTCCGCACGGACCACCCGGGGCGGCTCGGTCCTGGAGGTGGTTCCGGCGCCGGTCCCGGCCGCGGCGCCCGCGGCGGTTCCGGGGGCACGATCCACGCGGGGCCGGGGGAGACCTTCGGGCGCCCGGGGGGCGTCCGTGCTGACCTCCATCGCGTAGATCCAGCCCGGGCGGGCGAGCCGGCCGCCGACCACGACAAGATCCCCGGGACGAACCAGCCGCCGGGTGGCCACCGCCGCGTCCACCATGAGGTCGAGGCCGCGCATCCGATCCCGCCGCTCCCAGACGAGCCTGTCACCGGACACAGCACCCGACAGCGCCACGCCCGCCGCGAGGACCACGAGCAGGATCACCGCCACCGCACCGCCCGCATCGACCACGCACCGAGCGGCCGGGGTACGCCCGACATCCAGGACACGCGGGACGAGCGGATCGGCGGGACTATCCGGGTGATCCGGAACGGCCGTCACGTCGGCGGCGTCGGTGACCTCCGGGTCTCGCGACCTACGGGGGGCCGGCACGGCACCCGAACAGCGGACGGCGTGCCAGGCCCGACCCGCCCGGCGGGCGGCGAGGCGGATGACGCGATCCCCACCGACCACGACGACCAGGATGAACATCGGCACGACGAACTGGTTCGTCCTCGTCGGCCCGAACGGCCAGAAGCGGGCGGCGCTCGCGCCCAGCATGAGCAGCTCCGCCCCGGCGAGAGCGCCGAGCACGCGGCGACCGTCCGACCGGCGGGCGAGCGCGGCGGTGCCAATCGCCCCGAGCAGGACGATCGCGGGGGCCAGCAGCCCCGGCAGGTACCCCGGAAGATCGACAAATCCGGGCACCAGGCTGGGATCGAACTGGTCGATCCCAGGCGGTGAGCCGGTGCCGAACCGCCACAGCTGTTCGGCGACGAAACTCACGGCCTGCCAGGGGTCCCGCCCGGCCAGGAACTGCGTGTCCCAGTAGTCCCCGGCGCGCTGCGCGGACTGGTGGCCGATGAAGAGAAGCGTGTGCGCGGCGACGAGCACCACACTCGGCAGCGTCTCGGTGATCCTCCGCCGCCGGTCCGGGCCGGGCAGGACGTCCATCACCGCGAGCGGAATGACGAGAAAGATCGCCGGGACGGAGAACAGGGAGATCACGCCAGCTGCCGTCCGGCGGACGAGACGACCACGGTCAACCGAGCCGAGACGGACGGGCGGCCAGGCGTCCCCGCCGCTGTGAACACCGCCGGTTCCGAAGCCGATTCCGGAACCGGGCGCCGGGCCAAGCCACAGCAGGACGACGGCGACCGCGGCAAGGGTTTCGATCGTGTACGGCTTGAGCTGGGTGGCGAGGTCGAGGAAGGTCGCGTTCAGGCAGAGCCAACACACCGCGAACAGGGCGGCCACGGTTCCGGAGAACCGCCGGGTGAGAACGGCCGTCAGCGCGCCGAGCGCCGGCAGCGCGACGAAGCCCGGCAGCCGCAACGCCCAGCTGTGCCAGCCGAACAGATCCCCGGAGAGCCGGGTGACGCTCAGCCATCCCAGGGCCGACGGCGTGTTCGCGGCGGCCAGCTCAGACCACAGGGTGCCCACCGGCTCACTGACGAAATGCCCGCGCCAGATCTCGTCGTACCAGAACGGTCGGTCGAGGTAGGCGCGCAGCAGCACCACGAGAGCGATGAGCGCGAGCGCGACGAATCCCGGCAGCCACAGCCGCGACCAGGCCCACTGCCACGGCCGAGCCCTCCGGACCCACCGCCGCGGCTGAGCCCGGAGTCGCAGCCAGCCCCATGGCCGGGGCCGGGGCCGGGGAGGGAGGTCAGCGGATGCGGAATCCCGCTCCAGCAGCGCGAGCCCGCTCGCCGCGGACGGGTGTTCGCCGATACCGCCGAGGTCAGCCGGCCCGCCGAGCCCACCGAGCCCACCGAGCCCACCGAGCCCACCGAGCTCGGCGGCGATGGTCACGGGCGTCTCGGGGATGGTCACAGGCGTCGTGGTCGGTTCCGGTGGCGGCCCGCCCACTCTCGGCAGCACCACTGGCGCCCTCGTTCCCCTCGCCGTGCATCCGACGTCCAGGGCAGCGGGCGCCCACGGCATCACGGCCGCGCACGGTGTCAGAACCGTGCGCGAGCGTCAGATCCGCGGTCGGTTCCCTGCCCCGGACAAGCTCCGGCGACGGTACACGGCCGTCAGTCAGGCAGAACGACGACCCGGCGGGTGGGCTCCTCGCCCTCGGACTCGCTGCGCACGCCGTCGATCGTGGCGATCACGTCGTGCACGACCTTGCGCTCGAAGGGTGTCATCGCGGCCAGCTTCTGGGGCTCGCCGGTGTCGACGACCCGCTCCGCGGCGTTGGTCGCGACCTTCCGCAGCTCGATGCGGCGACGGGCGCGGTGACCGCCCACGTCGAGCATGAGCCGGCTGCGGACGCCCGTCTTCT
Organism: Frankia sp. Mgl5; assembly: GCF_023242985.1. Taxonomy (NCBI): domain Bacteria; kingdom Bacillati; phylum Actinomycetota; class Actinomycetes; order Frankiales; family Frankiaceae; genus Frankia; species Frankia sp. Mgl5. The sequence goes on from NZ_JALKFY010000677.1 coordinate 35,396, forward strand.
GCAGCACGGCGAGCCGGGTCAGCTCCTGCAGCGCCTCGAGGGTCTCACCGCCGGGCCCGATCAGCTTGTCCAGCCCGTCCCCGACCACGGCGACGACGGCACGCCCGCCCTCGACGTCGAGATCGAGGTCGCCGTCCATGTCGACGATGTCGAGCAGGCCCTCGATGTAGTCGGCCGCGATCTCGCCTTCCTGCTCGAGGTCGGCGAGCCGGCGCTCGTCGGAGCCGTGCGAGCCGTTCGAGCTCGTGGTGTCCTCGACCGCGGTCGTGTCGGCCCCGGCCGTCGGGCCGTCCTCGTTGGCCTCGGGTCCTTCCACGGCCAGGTCAGGTGCCGAACCGGTCATCAGCGTTACTCCAGGGGAAAGGGGGCGGCGATGCCGAGCGTACGGGACGTCCGGGCGCCGCGGGGTCAGCGCGGCGGTTACGGGGGGCAACCGCCCGGGACGAACCGGGGCGTCCGGGCTGGACGGGCCGTCCAGCCCGGACGATGCCTGTGGTCGGGACCGGGACCGATGCCGGGCCAGGCCTCCGGGCGGCGACCGGGCGCTTGGCCGCGCGCGGCAACCGCCAGCTCATCAGCGACGCCCGCCCGGCCGCTTGCCCTTCCCCCGGCGCTTGGCCGGCCGCGACCCACCGGGGGCGCGGCGCATCCCCGCAGGAACCGGCGGCGGAGTGGATCGGGAGGCGCCCTCCGACTCCGCGACACCGTTCGACCGGGACGTGCCCGCTGCCGCCGTCGCCGAACCGGGGGTGGTTTCCCGGCCGGAGTCCGCGATCTCGCTCGTGGCGGCCGCCTTCCCCGCGCCGCCGGCGGCCTCGGCCGTCGTGGCCTTGGGTGTCGTGGGTGTCGTGGCCTTGGGCGTGGCCTTCGATCCGACTGCCTTGGCCGGGGTCTTCGGCTTGCTGGCGGACGAGCCGGATCGGGAGCGGGTTCCAGGCGGGGCGCTCGACACGCGCTCACCGGAGCCGGCAGAGACCCCCGAACCGGAGCCTCGCCCGTTCTCGCCCGCCGCCTGGCCGCCAGCGCCGGAATCCGCGCCCTTCGTCAGGGACGTCGTGGCGGGACGGGGACGGCTCTTCGACTTCGCGCCCGCGCGGGCACCCGGGGCAGGCCGGGAGACGGCGGCACTCTCAGTCGGCGCCGTCCGGGCGCCGGGCACCTTGCCGCCCGCACCGAGCGGCTTGAGCGGCGGCATCTTCTTGATGACGAAGAACTGCTGCCCCATGCTCCACAGGTTCGTGGTCAGCCAGTACAGCAGCACGGCGATCGGGAACCGGAATCCGAAGATCGCCAGCATGAGCGGCGAGCCGTACAGCAGGATCTTCTGGACCATCGCCTGCTGCGGATCGACCGGCCCCGTCCGCGCCATGATCTGGCGCTGGGTGAAGAACGTCGTCGCACCCATCAGGACGATCAGCACAACCGCGAGGATCTTGGCGTGCGTCCCGTTGGCCCCCAGGAAGTCCAGGGACTCCTGGGACGAGCCGAACGAGTTCGACAGCGAGATGCCCCACAGCTTCGCGCTGGCGATCTGCTCCACCTGGTCGGCGGACAGGCCGACCCGCGGGCGCCACACCAGCGAGCCGCCGGGGCCCTCGTTCATCGGGGCGAGGTGGGTGAAGACGTGGAACAGCGAGATGAACAGCGGGATCTGCAGGAGGATCGGCAGACAGCCGAGCAGCGGATTACCATGCTCCTTCTGGAGCTTCATGATCTCCAGCTGCATCTGCTGCTTGTCGTGCCCGTACTTCTCCTTGATCTCCTTGATCCGGGGCTGCATCATCTGCATGGTCCGCTGGGACTTCACCTGCTTGACGAACAGCGGGAAGATCAGGATCCGGACGCAGATGACGAGCAGAACGACCGAGAACGCCCACGCGAAAAAGCTGTCCGCGCCGAAGATCGGCCCGAATCCCTTGTGGAAGAAGACGATCGCGTTCGCCGCGAGATGATAAAGCGGATCCAACACCAGACTGTCTCCTCACACCCGCGTTCCGCGACGGGAACCGACGATCTCGGAACGCGTCCCCCGGTGGAGGGACGCAGTGCCATGCCCGTGCCTCGTGCCGGCGTCGACGGCGCCCACCGGACCCGAGGCCGTCCGGCACCGACCGGTGCCGGGATCGACGGACCCTCCGGGCGCCTCACCGGGCACCGGGTCGTAACCACCCGCGGAAAGCGGCTGGCAGCGCAACAACCGGCGGATGGCCAGCAGACCACCGATGACGCCGCCGTGGCGGGTCACCGCCGTCAGTGCGTAGGCGCTACAGGACGGCTCGAAGCGGCAACAGCCCGCGTTCCGCCCCGACCAGCCGGCCCGGTAGACCCTGACCGCCGCGGCGAGGATCCAGGCCAGCGGGCCCCGCACCGCATCATCGGACGTCCTGGCCAGCGTGGCGAACCTGGCGGACGCCGCGAGGGCGACGAACACGAGATCGACGAACGCCAGGACGGCGACCGCGATGCCCACGCCGGCGACCGCGCTCATCCCGACCGCGCCGATCGCTGGGGGCGCGGGGAGCGGACGGTACGAAAGGCGGACTCGAGTGAACGGCCGAGATCGGCCGACGACGAACCCGCCGCATCGGGTAACGCCCTGATCAGGACAGCGGTTCCCGGTGGCAGCAAGGACAGCCGTGAGCGCGTCTGCTCGCGCAGCCGCCTGCGGACGCGGTTACGCACCACCGCGTTACCCACCCGGCGGCCGACGACGAACCCGGCCCGAGGCGGGCCGTCCACATCGGTTTGCACGCTGTGGACAACGATTGACCCTGCCCGAACGCGCCGGCCGGAACGCCCGACAAGGGCGTGTTCCTGCCTGGTACGAACTCGGGAGCCCCGGGGGAGCATGACTGACGGCGGCGGGCGCGCTCACTCCACCGTCAGGCGGAGAGCTGGCTGCGGCCCTTACTGCGACGGGCGGACAGGATGGAGCGGCCCGCGCGGGTCCGCATCCGGAGCCGGAACCCGTGGGTGCGGGCCCGCCGGCGGTTGTTCGGCTGGAAGGTGCGCTTACTCACGTGAGAACTCCGGAGACACAGGCGGGTGGGATACCGGCTGGACGCCGGTCGTGGCTGGAACCTCGGTGACGGGACCAGAACCCGGGCGGCCGACCGCCAGGAGCCCTCAGCAGAGGAGACCTGTCGCCGGAGCCCACGTCCGTGAGGTCAGGCCCGCGAGATCAGACCCAGCACAAAGCCAGGCCCACGAGCCGACCGCCGCCGTGGTTCGCCCTAGCCTACACACGATGCCACCAACGCCGGCTCCGTCCGGACCACAGGCCACGACAAGGTTGCCGGACGGACACCGTGGGGGCACCCTGGATCGGGTGCCCCGGGGCGGCTGTTAACGTCTGGCTCTCTGTCCACAACCCGGTCCGTGAACCGCCTGCCACTCCTCCGGCCACGCGGGTGGGGGGCACCATCACCGACCGGTCTCGCCGGCGCACCCCCTAGAGTGGTCCGCCCAGTGGTCCGCGCGGCTGGCGTCCGCTTCGTGGGCCGGTCGCCGGCGCCACGCCGGATGCGGTGTCATGTCCATGCACAGGTTGTGGACGACGATGTGGAGAACCGCCTTCGGAGGAGCGGCACGCCGCCCGCGCGCCCGGCGGGTCCGGTGCCCTCGCGCCGGGGGTCCACGTCCATCGACCGCGGCGACACGGAACAATCCTCGGCTACACAACAGTCGCGCATCCTGTCACCATCACCCTCTTAACCACCAGGAACCTCTCGACCACCAGCACACGAACCAGACACGAACCAGACTTGAACCACCGGCGGCACCCAATCCCCGATCAGCCCGCCCGACAGCGTCGTCGGCCGATGGCCGCGTCCACCCGAGCGGCCAGGTCCCGCCGGCACGGCACTGTCGTCGGCACAGCACCACCGCCTGGTCGGCACCGCACCACCGGCCGGAACCGCACCACCGCCGGTCGGCAGTGTCGCCGGCCCGACACAGCTGACGCCCACCGACGCAAAGTGACCACAGTGCCAGCCAGCGACTCCGGCTCCCGGCGGTCGTGTGGTCCCGCCCGAGAGCCACGAAGAGCCACAAGGAGCCCCCCTGTGACCGACCTCAGCGCCGACTCCGTCGCCGGTCAGCCGTCCCGGGGAGCCGCGCCCACCTCGGAGCCGGACCTGTCGGCGGTGTGGGAGCAGGCAGTGGCGGGCGTCGCGGACGGGACGCTCTCCGGCCAGCAGCGCGCGTGGCTGAGGCTGACCCGTCCACTCGGCCTCGTCCAGGACACCGCGCTGCTCGCCGCGCCGAACGAGTTCACGAAGGACCTGCTCGACTCCCGGCTGCGACCGTTCCTCTCCACCGCGCTGTCCACGGCCTACGGCCGGGAGATCCGGGTCGCGGTCACCGTCGAGCACACGCCGGACCCGGAACCGATGACCGGTCCCCTCACTCTCCCGGGCACCGACCCCGGTGGCGGCCCCCGCTCGCTACTCGGAACCGGCCACGAGCCCCGGCCGGGGGAGGAGCACCGAGGCGAGGACCGCCGGAACGAAGATCGTCTCGACGGACGTCTCGAGGGTCGGGCCGACGGGGCGCCCCCCGGGCGGATGGCCCCGGGCCTGGGCCGCGACCCGTCGCCTCGCCCGTCCGAACCAGCCCGGCTCAACCCCCGCTACCTGTTCGAGACCTTCGTCATCGGTGACAGCAACCGCTTCCCACACGCCGCCGCCGTGGCGGTCGCGGAGGCCCCGGCGAAGGCCTACAACCCGCTGTTCATCTACGGTGACTCCGGGCTGGGCAAGACTCACCTGCTGCACGCGATCGGCCACTACACGGTCAAGCTCTACCCTGAGAGCAAGATCAAGTATGTGAGCATGGAGGAGTTCACCAACGACTTCATCGCCTCGATCCGCGACGACCGTCAGCTCGCGTTCCAGCGCCGCTACCGGGACATCGACGTCCTGTTGGTGGACGACATCCAGTTCCTCGAGAACAAGGAGCGGACGCAGGAGGAGTTCTTCCACACCTTCAACGTCCTGCACGACACCGAGAAGCAGATCGTCATCAGCTCGGACCGCTCGCCCAAGCAGCTCTCGGCCCTCGAGGACCGCCTGCGCAGCCGATTCGAGTGGGGGCTGATCACCGACGTCACGCCGCCCGACCTCGAGACGCGGATCGCCATCCTCTCGAAGAAGGCCGCCACCGAGCGGCTGCCGGTCCCCCCGGACGTCCTCGAGTACATCGCCACGCACATCGAGCGCAACATCCGCGAGCTCGAAGGGGCGCTCATCCGGGTCGCGGCCTTCGCCAGCCTGAACAAGTCCCACGTCGACCGCACACTCGCCGAGATCGTGCTGCGCGACCTCATCCCCGACGCGGCCAACCCGGAGATCACCGCCGCGGCCATCATGAACGCCACCGCGGCGTACTTCGGTGTCTCCATGGAGGACCTGTGCGGGACGTCGCGCAGCCGGGTCCTGGTGACAGCCCGTCAGATCGCGATGTACCTCTGCCGTGAGCTCACCGACCTGTCCCTCCCGAAGATCGGCCAGCACTTCGGCGGACGGGACCACACCACCGTGATGCACGCCAACCGGAAGATCCGCGGCCTGATGGCCGAACGCCGGGCGATCTACAACCAGGTAACCGAACTGACCAACCGCATCCGCGCCCAGGCCCGACACGCCTGACTCTCGATCACTCTCGGCACCCTTCGGCGTGCACACTCCGCATCGACTTAGCCGCTTGGCGTAGCGCCCGGGGGCGGCGACGCGTCCGGGATCGGCTTCACCTCCGATCCCGCTCCGGAGCCGGAATCACGTCCGGGGCGGATTCGTCTCGAGGCTCTGGCTCTGGCCGTGGCACCATCCCGGCACGTGCCCGCACACCGAACTCCACCCGCCACGGCAGAAACCGGAGCGACCACTTTGTCCGGGTTGAGGTTCTTGTGCTGCCGGGCAGGGGAGGTCGCGTGGGGGCTTTGACACTTTTGCCGGACTTCTGATTCCGGATTTTTCTCGGAACTCCTGGCTCGAACGGCTCCGCGCGCAATGCACAGCGCCGGCTGCCCGAATCCTCGCGCGACGTGAGCGACCGGCGCATCGCGCCGGGTCCCAATCCGGTGTTCGCCCGGGATTCCGACGCGAATGTGTCAGCCAAGCTCGGCCCGCCGCGACGCCTTGCAGCGTCCGACCGTTCCGCTGCGACCACCGAGTCCGACGGAAACCCCGCAAGACGACACGCAAACCACAACCCACACCGCACGGACCCCGAGCCGCGTCGTGCAGACCTCGAGCGGCCGGGGAGTCGAGGAGCCGGCGAGTCGCGGGGACACGGGGCGGAGCGGACACAGGGCCGCCGGACACGGGCCGACCGGACACCCGGACACAGCGACACAGGGCCGACCGGACACCGGGGTCGAACCGACACGAACATTCGACGCGCGCTAGGGCTGGGCGGAGGAAATCCCACAGTCCGGGCCGGCCAGTGCACTGGTGTCCACGCGCGTCCAGGCCCGGGCGCGACTCCGAGTGCACATCGGCGTTCGGGTCCGGTGCTCGTCCAGTGCGCATCCGGCTCCGCGTCCGGGTTAAGCCTGCGTTCAGGTTCGAGCTCGAGTCCGGTCCGGGCCTGGTCCGAACAGACGTCTGGTCGGAGTCCGAGTCCTGTCGGAGCGGGGGTGCCGATCCGGGTTTGCATCCGAGTCCGAGTCCGCGTCCGCGCGGGGGTTCGCATCCGAACGGGGCGTTCTCGGTCGGCGCTGCGGGCGGAGGACTGAGCCGGCGGAGAACGGGTGGGGTGACCGAAACGGTTGAGAGCCCACTGCGTGGCATTCACCCACAGCTTGTGGAAAAGGCTGTGGATAACAGGTGATTCCCGACCTGCGAAGAACCGGAGTCGACCGCTCGAGCGCGGCGGGCCGATCGTCGAGCGGGTTCCAGGCGGACTCCAAGTGGCCTTCGAAGCTGGGGACAGTGGCCTCGTAACCTGTGGGTAGCCAGTGGATGAACGTGTGTACAGCCTGTGTGCATCTGAGGGTCACCTGTGGAATCGATCAAGCCCTGGGGATAAACCCCTTGATCATCCACATCGGCACCCCCAGGATGCGCACAGGGCCTCAGTGGGTCTGACCTGGGAAAACGGCCGTTTTCCACAGTTTCCACAGCCCCTACTACTACTACGAACTAGATCTTCTTCAGAGAGATCAAAACCTCGAAGCAGTAGGAGCTGGGGACAACCTCAAATTTCGATCATGGTGTGGCCTGGCTGCCCGAAGCGAGCGCACGGAGCGATGCGGTTGCTGCCCTCGGTCAGTCGCCTCCCCCTCGGGGCATCCCGCGAAACCTCGACCGCCGTCCGGGAGTCGTCCCTCCGCTGCGCGGCACGTGGACGGATCACCGACGCGGGCCCGCACGACCAGCGCCACCGATACGACCGGTGGCATCAGCGCGACCGGTGTGGCCCCTGGCTCCGTCGGTGCGACCGGCGCACGCCAGATCCCCCGCGTGGCTGGCGCTCCTCTCGTCACCGATGCGGCAGGCGCCTCCAACGCGGCACGCGCCAGCCGGTGATCAGGCGAGGACGGCGATCACGACGCATGCGAAGCGAAGTCCTCATACGGTCCTGCGGCACGGTGGTTTCGGGCTCCTGCGGCGGCGCGGTGGCCCCTGGCGAGATGCGGAAGATCACCCCGGACACCCCGGACGCGGGTGACCTTCAGGCGCCACCGCGACGGTCAGCCGTCCGGTCTGCTCGCCGCGGATCTTCGATCGGCCGGTGCGGGGGGTGTGCCCGGTCGTCGAGCCCGGTGTGCCACCCTCGGAACACAGACCACCCACCGCCCGCTCGTGGCGCTCTGGGATGCTGGATCGGGTCAGGCTGGTGCTCGACTGCCCGCTCCCTGCCGACGAGGCGGGCGGCGCGCGTCAGGTGTTCGGCTCGGCGTAGCTATGCCGGTGATGTCAAGTTCCGCGAGCGGCCGTGGGAACGGCCACCGCGGAACGACGGGAGGACATGTCCATGAGGTTCCGCGTGGAACGGGACGAATTCACCGACGCGGTGGCCTGGACGGCCCGCACCCTGCCGAGCCGGGCGACCACGCAGTTGCAGGTCCTGGCCGGCCTGCTGCTCGACGCCACCGGTCCGGCGCTCAAGGTCGCCGCGTTCGACTACGAGGTCGCCGCGCAGGGTGAGCTGGACGCCACCGTCACCGAAGAGGGTCGGGGCCTGGTCAACGGCAAGATGCTCGCGGACATCACCCGCTCCCTGCCCGCGGCGCCGGTCGACGTCCACGTTGACGGCACCCGCCTCGTCGTCGCCTGCGGCAACGCCCGGTTCGCACTACCGATGCTGCCCGTCGACGACTACCCGACCCTGCCGCCGATGCCGGAGATCACCGGGCACATCGAGGGCGCCGCGTTCGGCAGTGCCGTGGCGCAGGTCGCCGTAGCCGCGGGCCGTGACGACACCCTGCCGGTCCTCACCGGCGTGCGTCTCGAGATCGACGGCGACACGCTCACCCTCGCCGCTACCGACCGTTACCGCCTCGCCGTGCGCACGCTCAAGTGGCGCCCGGCGACCCCCGATGCGTCCGGCGTCGCGCTCGTCCCGGCCCGCACCCTGCTCGACACGGCGAAGAGCCTGTCCGGCTCGGGCGTCGAGGTCGCCGTCGCGCTCGGCACCGGTCCCTCCGGGGAGACGCTCGCCGGTTTCGCCGGCAACACCCGCCAGACCACCACGCGTCTGCTCGAGGGCACCTTCCCGCCCTACCGCAAGTTGCTGCCCGACAGCTCACCGCTGATCGCCCAGCTCGAGATAGCTCCCCTCACCGAGGCGGTCAAGCGCGTCGCGCTCGTCGCGGCCCGCACCGCCCCGGTGCAGCTGACGTTCACCCCTGACCACCTCGTCCTCGAGGCAGGTACCGGCGGCGAGGCCCAGGCGTCCGAGACTCTGCCCGTCACCTACGACGGGCCTGAACTCACGGTCGCCTTCAACCCCGCCTACCTGCTCGACGCCCTCGGCGCGCTCGAGTCCGACATCGTCCGGATCGGGTTCGCCAGCGCCGAGGACGCCGTGCTTGCCGCGAGCAAGCCCGCGATCCTCACCGGCAAGGGCGGCGACGACCAGACCGAGATCCCCGACTACCGCTACCTGCTGATGCCGATCCGACTCAACGGGTGACGTGCATCTCACCCACCTGTCCCTGACCGACTTCCGCTCGTACGCCCGGCTGGACCTCGTCCTCGAGCCAGGTGTCACGACGTTCGTGGGTTCGAACGGTCAGGGCAAGACGAACCTGATCGAAGCGATCGGATTCGTCGCCACGTTGGGTAGCCATCGTGTCGCGAACGATGCTCCGCTCGTCCGCGAGGGGTGCGGGCAGGCCGTTGTTCGGGCCCGGATCGTGCGCGGTGACCGGGCCGCGCTGGTCGAGATGCAGATCGTGCCCGGGAAGGCGAACAGGGTCCGCCTGAACCGCGCTCCAGTGGCCCGGGCCCGCGACGTGGCGGGACTGCTCGCCACAGTCCTCTTCGCCCCGGAGGACCTCGCGCTGGTGAAGGGCGACCCGGCCGAGCGGCGGCGGTTCCTCGACGACCTGCTGGTCGCGCGGTCGCCGCGGATGGCGGCGGTGCAGTCCGACTACGACCGGGTGCTCAAGCAGCGCTCGGCGCTCCTGCGGTCGGCGGGAGCCGCCCGCCGCGCCGGTGGCCGGGGCGACCTGCGCACGCTCGACGTCTGGGACAGGCATCTCGCCGACCACGGCGCGGAGCTGCTCGCGGCCCGCCTGGCGCTGGTCGCGGAGCTGCGGCCGCGGGTCGAGAGCGCCTACGCCGCGGTCGCGGGTCAGGACGCGCCCACCGGCATCGAGTACCGCTCGACCGTGACGCTCGATTCGTCACCCGATCGGGCCTTGTCGCCAGGCCGAGCTGGCCTGGGCGAGCCGGACGGGGACGCCGGCCGGAACGGAACCGGCGCCAGCCCGAATCACCCGAGTGGCTCGGGTGACCCCGCGAGCGGGAACGGCGGTGCGGGCGACACCGAGGTCGGCGACACCGAGGCTGGCCGCGCGGGTGACGGCCGCACGGAAGCCGGCCGCACAGAGGTTGGCCATGTGGGAGGTGCCGTCGGCGGCGCGGCGACTCGGGCGGCGCTCGAAGAGGCGATCCTCGCCGGTCTCGCGGCGGTGCGCACCCAGGAGATCGAGCGCGGTGTGACGCTGGTCGGTCCACATCGTGACGATCTGCTGTTGTCCGTGAACGGGCGGCCGGCGCGTGGCTATGCCAGCCACGGCGAGTCCTGGTCGCTGGCGCTCGCGCTGCGGCTGGCCTCGTTCGAACTGCTCCGCGCGGACGACCGGGAACCGGTGCTGCTGCTCGACGACGTGTTCGCGGAGCTGGACACCCGCCGGCGCGCCCGGCTGGCCGCCCTGGTCGCTGACGCCGAGCAGGTACTCGTGACCGCGGCGGTCGACGCGGATGTGCCGGCGGAGCTTGCCGGTGTGCGCTTCGAGGTGGTCTCCGGGGAGGTGTGCCGTGCCGGCTGACGGACTGGCCGACGGACCAGCCGACCGCGCGGGAATGCTCCCGCCGACCGCGCGGCCTCCGGTGTCCGGGCCGGCGGGGCGCGATTCGTCGGCACCCTCGCGGGCGAAGCCGTCCGCCGCGTCCGCCGCGTCCGCGGCGGGAAAGCCGCGCGCGCAGGCATCGCAGGCCGTTCCTGACACAGGCTCGCCCGCGGTGCGCGGGGCCGATCTCGCCCGGCAGATGCTCGCGCGGGCGAAACAGGACGCGCGAGCGCGGGGGACGACCCGCCCAGGTAGCGGGGCAGGTGACGGCAGTGGCGGCCGTGGCGGTGCGGCCGGGCGTCGTGGGCGGGATGACTCCGGCGATCCGCCCGCGCGCCAACGGCTGCCGGGCATCGCCGCGCCGGGCCGGGAGTGGCGGACGCCGATGAACTTCGGTTCGGCCGTCGCGCGCCTCGTCGCCGAGCGCGGCTGGCAGACGCGGGCGACCGACGCGTCGGTGCTGGCGCGGTGGGATGTCCTGGTGGGGCCGAACATCGCGGCGCACTGTTCCCCGGTCTCGCTGCGGGACGGGGAACTGGAGCTGGTCGCCGAGTCGACGGCCTGGGCGACGCAGCTACGCATGCTCTCCCGGCAGATTCTCGGCATTCTCCGCAAGGAACTCGGGCCGCACGTCGTCCGGCGCATCACGGTGCGGGGCCCGGCCGCACCGTCATGGAACCACGGCGGCATGTACGCGTCGGGCGGCCGTGGCCCGCGGGACACATACGGATGACGGACCAGCTCCCGGCGCATCCCGGAGATCACGCCGAGGGCCACCCCGGCCAAGTCGGAAGGGTGCTGGCGGGCCCGGAAACGGGTCCGCGGGGCCGTCGGGACGCGGCTTCAGTCGCCCGCCGGTCGCAGAGGCGCGCAAGACTGCGGGCGGCGCGGAGCCGGTAGGGGAGGTCACCGGGTCGAAGTTCGGGGCCCAGCGCACGGCTGAGACGGCACCTTGCGTCCGTTACGGCGGGTTGCCAGGTAGACTGAGTAGTACTTCCGTCCAGAACGAGGGGACCTGCCGCGTGGCCTACGACGCTAGTTCGATCAAGGTTCTCGAGGGTCTCGAAGCGGTACGCAAGCGCCCTGGCATGTACATCGGCTCCACCGGGGAGCGGGGTCTGCACCACCTGGTCTACGAGGTCGTGGACAACGCGGTGGACGAGGCCCTCGCTGGCTACTGTGACACGATCACCGTGACCCTGCTGGCCGACGGCGGCGTACGCGTCACGGACAACGGCCGCGGGATCCCGGTCGGCGAACACCCCGTCAAGAAGATCCCGACCGTCGAGCTGGTGCTCACCACGCTGCACGCCGGTGGCAAGTTCGACGGCGAGTCGTACGCGGTCTCCGGTGGTCTGCACGGCGTCGGCGTGAGCGTCGTGAACGCGCTGTCGACCCGGCTCGACGTCGAGATCCAGACCGAGGGCCACAGCTGGTTCCAGCCCTACGAGAACTCCCGTCCCGCGCGGCCGCTGGCGCAGACCGGCACGTCGAAGAAGACCGGTACGACCATCACGTTCTGGGCCGACCCCACGATTTTCGAGACCACCACGTACAAGCACGAGACGCTATTCCGCCGCCTGCAGGAGATGGCGTTCCTGAACAAGGGCCTGTCGATCACCCTGCGGGACGAGCGCGGCAAGGCCCCGGCCCCGGCGACGGTGACGGCCGCGGAGGAGCCGGCCGAGGCGGCCAAGCCGGTCGAGGCGGCCGAGCCGACCGAGGTCACCTTCAAGTACGACAACGGCCTGGTCGACTTCGTCGGTCACCTCAACGCGACCAAGGACGCCGTCCACCGCAGCGTCATCTCGCTGGAGTCCAAGGGCACGGGCATCGAGGCCGAGCTCGCGATGCAGTGGAACTCCGGCTACAACGAGTCGGTCTACACCTTCGCGAACACGATCAACACCCACGAGGGCGGAACCCACGAAGAGGGCTTCCGTGCTGCCCTCACCAGCGCGGTCAACGCCTACGCGAAGGACCAGAACCTCCTCAAGCCGGTCAAGGCCGGTTCGAAGAACTCCGACGAGCGGCTCTCCGGCGACGACATCCGGGAGGGTCTCACCGCGATCATCTCGGTGAAGCTCGCGCAGCCGCAGTTCGAGGGCCAGACCAAGACGAAGCTCGGCAACACCGAGGCCAAGAAGTTCGTCCAGGAGATGTGCTACTCGGCGCTCAAGGACTGGTTCGAGGTCAACCGCACCGAGGCCCGCTCGATCGTCAGCAAGGCGCTCGACGCGCAGCGCGCCCGCATCGCCGCCCGCCAGGCCCGTGACCTCACCCGGCGCAAGGGCCTGCTCGGCGGGACGGGCCTGCCCGGCAAGCTCGCCGACTGCCAGTTCACCGACCCCGAGCGGTGCGAGCTGTACATCGTCGAGGGTGACTCGGCGGGCGGCTCGGCCAAGGGCGGTCGTGACTCGAAGTTCCAGGCGATCCTGCCGCTGCGCGGGAAGATCCTGAACGTGGAGAAGGCCCGTATCGACCGGGTCCTGAAGAACACCGAGGTCCAGGCGCTCATCCAGGCGTTGGGCTGCGGTATCCACGACGACTTCGACATCGCCAAGCTGCGCTATCACAAGATCGTGCTGATGGCGGACGCCGACGTCGACGGCCAGCACATCCGCACCCTGCTGCTCACCCTGCTGTTCCGGTTCATGCGCCCGCTCGTCGAGGCCGGGCACGTCTTCCTCGCGCAGCCCCCGCTCTACAAGATCAAGTGGGGTCGTGAGGACTGGGAGTACGCCTACTCCGACCGGGAGCGCGACGGCCTGCTCGAACAGGGCGTCGAGGCCGGCCGCAAACTGCCCAAGGACGCGATCCAGCGATTCAAGGGTCTCGGCGAGATGAACGCCACCGAGCTCTGGGACACCACCATGGACCCGGACAAGCGGATCCTGCTCCAGGTGACGCTCGACGACGCCGCCGTCGCCGACGAACTGTTCTCGGTCCTGATGGGCGAGGACGTCGACGCGCGGCGCAGCTTCATCCAGCGTAACGCGAAGGATGTGCGTTTCCTGGACATCTGAGCCAGCCTCCGCTGGGGCGGGTCCGGGCTGACCGGGCCGATCGACCCGTCCCGGCAGCCTGGCACCTTCGACTCCGATCCCGGCGGACCTGCGAGTGAGCGGCCCGCGGAAGGCGTGGCCCGGACCGGGCCATCCCCGCGACCCGGCGCCCGGCCCGCCCCAGCCGACTCATCGCCCCCACTGCCTGGAAGGACCCCGTGGTCGACGTCCTACCCCCGCCCCCCGGCGACCGCATCGAACCCATCGGCATCGAAGTCGAGATGCAGCGGTCGTACCTCGACTACGCCATGTCCGTCATCGTCGGCCGTGCCCTGCCGGAGGTGCGTGACGGGTTGAAGCCCGTCCACCGCAGGGTTCTGTACGCGATGTACGACGGCGGTTACCGGCCGGACCGGGGGTACTTCAAGTGCTCCCGCGTCGTCGGTGACGTCATGGGTAACTACCACCCGCACGGCGACTCGGCGATCTACGACACGCTCGTCCGCCTCGCCCAGCCGTGGTCGCTGCGTTACCCACTGGTCGACGGTAACGGCAACTTCGGCTCACCGGGCAACGACCCGCCCGCCGCCATGCGGTACACCGAGGCCCGGATGGCGCCGCTGGCCATGGAGATGCTGCGCGACATCGACCAGGAGACGGTCGACTTCGCGCCGAACTACGACGGCCGCTCACAGGAGCCGCTCGTCCTGCCCAGTCGCTTCCCCAACCTGTTGGTGAACGGCGCGGGCGGCATCGCCGTCGGCATGGCGACCAACATCCCGCCGCACAACCTGGTCGAGGTCGCCAAGGGCGTGCAGTGGTCCCTGGACCACCCCGAGGCGAGCGCCGAGGAGCTCCTCGAGGCGCTCCTGGGCATCATCAAGGGCCCGGACTTCCCGACCCACGGCCTGATCGTCGGGCGCAACGGCATCGAGGATGCCTACCGCACCGGTCGCGGCAGCATCCGGATGCGCGCCGTGGTCAACGTCGAGGAGAACAAGGGCCGGACCCAGCTCGTCGTCACCGAGTTGCCGTACCAGGTCAACCCGGACAACCTCGCCGAGAAGATCGCCGAGCTCGTCCGGGACAACAAGGTCACCGGCATCTCGGACGTCCGTGACGAGACGTCCGCGCGTATCGGGCAGCGGCTCGTCATCGACCTCAAGCGCGACGCCGTCGCCAAGGTCGTGCTGAACAACCTGTACAAGCACACCCAGCTGCAGGACACCTTCGGCGTCAACATGCTGGCGATCGTCGACGGCGTGCCGCGCACCCTGCGTCTCGACCAGATGATCTCCTACTACGTCGAGCACCAGGTCGACGTGATCGTCCGGCGGACCCGCTACCAGCTACGCAAGGCCCGCGAGCGGCTGCACGTCCTCGACGGCCTGCTGATCGCGCTCGACCACCTGGACGAGGTCATCGCCCTCATCCGCAACGCGGAGTCGGCGGAGGTCGCCCGCGGCCAGCTCATGGCGCGCTTCTCGCTCTCCGAGATCCAGGCCACCGCGATCCTCGACATGCAGCTGCGCCGCCTGGCGTTCCTCGAGCGCCAGCGCATCATCGACGAGGCCGCCGAGCTGCGCGCCAAGATCGACGAGCTGGAGGCGATCCTCGCCTCGCCGGTGCGGCAGCGCGAGATCATCGGCCAGGAGCTGGCCGAGGTCGTCGAGAAGTTCGGCGACGAGCGGCGGACGCGGCTCGTCCCGTTCGAGGGCGACATGTCCGTCGAGGACCTCATCGCCCGCGAGGACGTCGTCGTCACGGTGACCCGCGGCGGTTACGCCAAGCGGACCAAGACCGACCTCTACCGCTCGCAGAAGCGCGGCGGCAAGGGCGTGCAGGGCGCGGCGCTGCGCGAGGACGACATCGTCGAGCACTTCTTCGTCACGACGACGCATCACTGGCTGTTGTTCTTCACCAACAAGGGCCGGGTCTACCGGGCGAAGGCGCACGAGCTGCCCGAGCAGGCGCGCAGCGCCAAGGGGCAGCACGTCGCGAACATCCTCGCCTTCAGCCAGGACGAGCGGATCGCCGAGGTGATGGCGATCCAGGACTACCAGGCCGCCCCCTATCTGGTGCTCGCCACCAAGCGCGGCCTGTGCAAGAAGACGGCGCTGACCGACTTCGACTCCAACCGCGCCGGCGGCCTGGTCGCCATCAACCTGCGTGACGACGACGAGCTGATCTCCGCCCGTCTCGTCGCTCCCGGTGACGACCTGCTGCTGGTCAGCCGCAACGCCCAGTCCATCCGGTTCCACGCCGACGACGAGCAGCTGCGACCGATGGGGCGGGCGACGTCCGGCGTGATCGGCATGCGCTTCGACGAGTCCGACGAACTGCTCTCGATGGACGTCGTCGTGCCGGAGAGCACCGCGGATCTGCTGGTCGCGACCAGTGGCGGCTACGCGAAGCGGACGCCGCTCGCCGAATACCCCATCCAGGGCCGAGGCGGCAAGGGGGTCCTCACGGCGAAGATCGTGTCGACCCGGGGCGGTCTGGTCGGGGCGCTCGTCGTGGAGCCGAACGACCAGCTCTACGCCATCACATCCAATGGCGGTGTGTTGCGTACCGTAGCGAAGGATGTTCGCCGGGCACAACGGCAGACGATGGGCGTACGGCTCATCGACCTGGAGGCCGGTGTGCAGGTGGTCGGTGTGGCGCGCAATGCTGATGCCAACGACAGTGACGGCGACGGCGAGACCGCCGGGTCGGACGGCACGGCGGGCTGAAGCCGGTGAGCTGAAGCCGGTGACGTGACCGTCCCGGGCGGCCACGTCGCGCGTCGTCAGTGGCACGCCAGGACCACGGGCGTAAGCCACACGTGCGACCAGGAGTGGACGGGGAGAATCCGTGAGCGACAGTCAGAATGACCGGCCCGCCCGGTCGGCCGTCCACCGCGCATCCCCGGCCCGTCCGGAGCAGCGCACCGCGGCCGTGGCCGGTGGCGCGCCTGTCGGTGGTACCGCCGCCGGGCGCGCCGCGGCTGGCGGTACTGCCGCCGGCGGTGCCTCCGCGGCTGGTTCCAGCCGGTCCGGCACGGCGAAGGCCGGGCCCGTGGGCGCGGCACCAGGCGTGGGTTCCGGTGCCGGTTCCGGAACTGGGATCGGCAAGGGATCTCCCGGGACAACCGGCTCCGGAACCGGCGTGAGCTCGGCGGCGGGGGGCGGTGTGGGCGGCCCCCGCTCGACACCGGGGAAGGACGACGGAGAGTCCAAGCGCGCGTTCCTCCCCAGCACCGGCCGTCCCGCCGACGGGCGTCCCGGGACCGATGGCCGTCCCGCTGACGGCCGCTCGGGGGAGGGCCGTCCGGCCGCGGGGGGCGGGGCTGGATCGGGTTCACGCGGTCCGTCCCGGCCCTCCTCCGGATCGGCGTCGCCCGGAAAGAGCGCCCCCGGATCGGCATCGCCCGGCACCTCCGGATCGGCGTCGCCCGCGCGTGGCGCGGGCGCAGGCGGTGCGGGTGCGGGCGGGGCGGCGAGCCCGTTCTTCCAGCGTCCCGGGCGGGACGAGAACGACCCGTCCGACCGGGACGGTGCGGGCGGCCAGACCAGCCAGACGACACGCCTCGGCGTCGGCGGGACGGCAGAGCCCAAGCTGCTGAGCGCCTCGGCGACCGTTCCGGGCTCGTCCTCGGCGGGCACCGGCGGCGGGACGGACCGCGCCGCCCCCGCGCCGCGCGGCGGTGACTCCGACCCCGACGAGACATCACGGCCGCCAGCCGGCCGGCAGCCCGCCCGCGACGCGGACGCGGCCAGGCCGGCGGGCGACGGCAGGAAGCCGGCCGAGGCGACCCGCGGGGCCGGCGCGGGCACCTCCAAGGACGCCGCCCCGGCGGCTGGCAAGGGGGCATCCCGAACGGGCACGCGAGCGGACGCCGCCCGACCGGACGCCGCTCGCCCGGATACATCCAGAGCCGAGACGACGAGAAAGCCCGATGCGCAGACCACCGTCAGAAGCCCGGCGGCACGCCCCGGCACACCGGTCGACCCACCCCGGGACAGCGACACGATCTCGCTGGTGCGACCGAACCTGCCCAAGCGGGGCTCGAAGCCCCCGGCGGACCGCGTCGGCGCGGACGTGAAGACCTCCCCGGATCGCGGCGCGGTCACCGACCGCATGCCCGTCGAGCGCCGCCCCACCCCTGAACCGGTGCGGGCAGCCACTCCGTCGACCCGGCAGGCGCCGCCGGCGGGCCGCACAGCCCCCTACGACCGCCCTGGGACGCCGCCAGGGCCACTGCCGGCGTCCGGCGGAGGTGTGGGCCCGAACGGTCTGTCCACCGAGCCGTTCGACCGGGTCGACGACGCCGACCACGGCCGGCCCGGCGGTACTCCTGGACCACAGAGTGGTCCCCCGCGGGGCCAGCAGCAGCCGGGCGGCCGTGAGCCGGGGCGGGACACCGCCGGCCAGGGCCCACGCCGGGGCCCCGCCGGTGGCCGGCGCGCCCGCCTGCGGGTCTCCAGGGTGGAACCGCTCTCGGTGACCAGGCTCTCGTTCGCGTTCTCGCTGTGCGTCTTCCTGATCATGATCGTCGCCGTGGCGGTGCTGTGGTTCGTGCTGAACTCGATCGGGGTCTTCGACAGCGTCACCAAGGCCGCTGACACCCTGACCGACGGCACGAACGCCAACGTCTCAGGCTGGCTGTCCTTCGGGCGGGCGATGCAGATCACCCTGCTGGTCGGGGCGATCAACGTCGTCCTGATGACGGCGCTGGCGACCCTGGGCGCACTGCTCTACAACCTCTGCGCGGACATGATCGGCGGGCTCGAGGTCACCTTGAGCGACCAGTAGCCGATCCGCCGGAATTCAGGGGGCGGCGGCCGTCGCGGAGCCGTCGCCATCCTGTATTCTCATCAGCAGCCAGGACCTATAGCTCAGTCGGTTAGAGCGCTTCCCTGATAAGGAAGAGGCCGGTGGTTCAAGTCCACCTAGGTCCACCCATAGGCACCAGGCGTTCGGCCTGCATCTTCATCTGATCAAGATTTGATTCTCTCAGCCCCGCCCACGGATTCGTGAGCGGGGCTTTCCGTATAGGGGTCCAACTCGCCCAGGACGCTCCGCGATGACGCTCACATCGGCGACGACCATGCCGGCGGGGATCCGGGGGCCGAGGAGTGTCCGGGGGGCCGTGCGGCCCGGAAGGCGCCCAGGACGCTGTGAGGCGGGGTTCCGAGGGCTCCTGTGGCCCGGTGGCGTCCGTGTCCTGGCGTGCCCGATGCCCTGGCGTCCCCGGGTTCGGGCGTCTCGCTGTCCCCTCCCTGGAGCTCCGCCGGGCGCTCCGGAACTGCCGTGTTCCCGTGGCCGACTGTGTGCTTCAGGGGTGTCGTGCTTGCCAGGGTGCTGTGCTCTGTGCACAGGGCTGTGGATAAACCTGTGGATGATGCTGTGGATATCCCTGTTCATTGCGTGCGTTCCGGGTGGCATCCGGGCAGGATGTGATCGAGCGGCGTGTCGGACAACCGACCCATGCCGGGCCGTGTCGGCGGAACCTCGGGAGGTAAAGCCTGATCGAGCCAGTGGTTCGACCCCATCCCGTAGCCGCGTGGGTGCGCCGAGACACGGCCGCGAGTCCATACATCCGATGCGTCCGGTTTGCCTGATCTGGTAAGACGGGCGAGCGGCATCGGCGACGGGGCGGGGCGCCGGGCGGGTCCATCCCGCCGGTCGCGTACCCCGGATCCGCCTCTCGGATCCTCTGACACTGGGACGAGGAGACAACGTGGACGTGGCGTTGCGGCAGGCGGCCGAGGCCGCCAAGGGCTTCATGCCACCCGAGGAAGGACTGGCGCTGCACGCGGCCGCGGCCGAACTGCCTGGTGGCGGACTGATCTGCGAGATCGGCACCTACTGCGGGAAATCCACTCTCTACCTTGCCGCCGCCGCCCGGCTCGTCGGCGCCGCGGTCGTCACGGTCGATCATCATCGGGGATCGGAGGAGAACCAGTCAGGCTGGGAGTACCACGACACCACGCTCGTCGACCCCCGCACCGGCCGGCTGGACACGCTGCCCACGCTGCGCACGACCCTGGAGGCCGCCGGGGTCGAGGACGTCGTCACCGCGGTGGTAGGGCGGTCCGAGATCGTCGGGCGGTGGTGGTCCACCCCCATCGACCTGCTGTTCCTCGATGGTGGGCACACCGAGAAGCAGGCGCAGGCCGACTACGAGGCCTGGGCCCGCCACGTGCGTCCCGGTGGCCGGCTGGTGATCCACGATGTGTTCCCCGACCCTGCTGACGGCGGTCAGGCGCCGTACCACGTCCTGCTGCGCGCCGTCCGGGACGGCTTCAGCGAGATGTCACGCACGGGATCGCTGCGGGTCCTCCGCCGGCTCTTCTGAGTCACACCCGCACGCGCGCCACGGACCGGTGAGCGCCTCGCCGCCCCGACCGGGGGTGGCGAGGTCACCGGCCCGCCGCTCGCCGCGTGCCGCCCGTCCGCCGGCCGTGCCTCGTCCGGTGCGGGGCGCGGACGGGTCGCGTGGCTCGGGCAGGTCGCGTGGCTCGGGCAGGTCGTCGCGGTGCACGACGTGCAGGCCCTCGGGCAGGTCGTCCCCGCGGAAGGTGCGTTCGGTGGGGCCGCCGGCCAGGGTGTCGACGGCCAGTACGACGGCGGCCGCCGTCCAGGTTGACTGCTCCTCCGGCCAGTGGCATCCGTCGGCGAACTGCCAGCCGGTCCAGTAGGCCCCGCTGGGGGCCCGCAGGTGCTGCATCTCCCGGACGAGGCCGGCCGCTGCCCCGGTCTCGCCCACCAGGTGCAGCGCGATGGCTAGTTCGCAGGTCTCGGCGCCGGTGACCCATGGTTCGTCGTCCACGCAGCGGATGCCGAGGCCGGGCACGACGAAGTCGTCCCATCGGGAGCGCAGCCGGGCCCGCCCCTCCGCGCCGCGCAGCGCGCCGCCGATCACCGGGTAGTACCAGTCCATCGACCAGCGGTCCCGCGGCATGAAGTACTCGGGATGGCGGCGCAGCGCGTGCCAGAGCGCGCCGGCGGCGACCTCCCATTCCGGCCGCGCCTCGCCGACCAGCGCGGCGAGGCCGAGGCCGCACCGCAGGCTGTGCAGGGTGGACGAGCATCCGGTGACGAGTGCCTCGGGGTAGTCCTCGCCGGCCGGCGTGCGGGCCCACCAGATCTGGCCGCCGGGGGCCTGCATGTCCACGACGAAGTCCAGGGCAGCCCGGGCGACCGGCCACATCCGGGCCACGAAGGCGCGGTCGCCGGTGACGAGCCAGCGGTGCCACAGGGCCGTCGCCACGTAGGCGCACTGGTTGCTGTCGGCGAAGTTCTCCTTGACCGCTCCGCCGATGTGGCTGGTGGCCCAGGAGCCGTCCGGGCGCTGGCGGCGGTGCAGCCAGTCCCATGCGGCGTCGGCGGCGTCGACCCGGCCGGTGATCAGCAGCGCCATCGCGCATTCCAGGTGGTCCCACGGGTCGGTGTGGCCGCCCGCGAACCACGGGATCGCCCCGTCGGGCTCCTGGACCGCGGCTATCGCGTCCGCGGTGGCGCGCAGCGCCTCGGGGGAGAGGAGGGGAGCACCCGTCGCCGACTCACCTGGCCGCACGCTCGACCTCCGGTGTCCTGCCGCCGGCCCGTGCGGCCAGCGCGTCCGTACCCGTCCGCGCCGCCGCGTCCGCCTGCGCGTCCGTCGTCGCCCCTGCCTGCGCCGGTGAGCGTGCCGGCGGCTCCGGCCTGGGACGCGGCTTGCGCAGGTAGAGCACGATGCTCTTGCCGAGCACCGGGTCCAGCAGGCGTTCGGCCGTCCGGGTGAGCGCCGGGCGGCGCATCATGTCCCAGACCAGGAGGCGGTGGTACAGCTTCGTGGCGGGGTGGTCGTCGTCGTGCACGCCGACCAGGCAGCGCAGCCACCAGTAGGGGGCGTGCAGGGAGTGCGCGCGGTGCTGGCCGACCAGTTCGAGGCCGCTGGCGCGCAGCTTCTCGATCAGCTGGTCGCGCCGGTAGATGCGGATGTGGCCGCCTTCGACGTTGTGGTAGTCGTCCGACAGCGCCCAGCAGACCCGTTCCGGGAGGCGGGCGGGCACGGTGACCGCCGCGAACCCGCCGGGGCGCAGCACGCGGGCCAGCTCGGCCATCGCGCCGGTGTCCTCGGGCAGGTGTTCCAGGACCTCGGCCGCGATGACCCGGTCGAAGGTGTCGTCCGCGAACGGCAGCGCCAGCGCGTCGCCGCGCACGGGCGCCGCGCGGGCGCCGGCGGGAACCTGGCCCTCGGCGGACATGGCGGCGAGCATCGCGCCGACGCCGGTGACCTCGTCGGCCGAGTAGTCGAGGGCGATCACGTGCGCGCCCCGGCGGAACGCCTCGAAGGAGTGACGCCCCGCGCCGCAGCCCAGGTCGAGAACCCGGGCGTCGCGCGGGACGGGGAACCGGGTGAAGTCGACGGTCAGCATGCCGGCTCGACCGGTGCCGCCGCGCCGGTCGAGCCGGCGACGGGCGGTGGCCCACTGCCCGGGACGGCCGCCCGCACGGCCGCGATCTGCCGTTCGTACCAGGCCGCGGTGCCGGCGGCGGCGGCCTGCCAGGAGAACCGTTCCTCCACGCGGCGGCGACCGGCGGCGCCCATCCGCGCGCGCAGTTCAGGGTCGTCGAGCAGCGTGGCGATCGCGCCCGCGAGCGCGCCGGCGTCGCCGGGCGGCACCAGCAGCGCGGCCTCGCCGTTCGGCCCGGCCACCTCGGGCAGGGCGCCCGCGGTGGTCGCGACCAGTGGCAGCCCGCACGCCATCTCCTCGACCAGGGGCAGGCTGAAGCCCTCGTAGAGGGACGGGACGACGGCGACCTCGGCGGACCGCAGCAGATCCACCATCTCCGGCTGTGGGACGTTGGACCGGAACGTCACCGCCTCGGTGAGCCCGAGCTCGCCGACCTGGCGCTGCGCGGCCCCGCCCTCGCGCACCTTCCCGATGCACACCAGGTGCGCCGAGCGCTCGGCCCGCAGCTTCGCCAGCGCCTCCAGCAGCACCATCAGCCCCTTGAGTGGGACGTCCGCGCTGGTCACCACGATGATCCGCCCCGGTACCGGGGCGACGGTGCCGTCCCCGGCGTCATCCCCGGTGCCGTTCCCGGCGTCGGACGGCGGTGCCGGCCGCGGGGTGAACACGTCGGCCTCCACGCCGAGCGGGACGGTGTGCAGGGTCTCGATGGGGACGTTCATGTCGGCGACGATCTCGTGCCGGGAGCTCTCGGAGGGAACCACCACGCCGTCGAGACCACGGGCCACCCGTGCCTGCATGGGCAGGAACGAGTACCAGCGGCGCACGCCCAGCGCGGCCCGGCGACCGGTCGTGGCGGCGAGGTGCAGGCGCCGGTCGACAGTGATCGGGTGGTGGATCGTCGACACGACCGGGATGCCGTAGGGCCGCAACGCCCGGCGCAGCGGCAGCAGGCCGTAGCCCAGCCCCTGGTTGTCGTGCACGATGTCGAAGTCGGGCCGGCCCTGGCCACGCCGCGGCCGGAGCGCCTCGAAGGCCCGGATCGAGAACGCCAGCGGCTCCGAGAACTGCCCGGTGCGCATCATGCCGAACTCGACGACGTCGGCCAGCGAGCGGAACTCGCGGAACCCCGGCCAACGGAAGGGATCCCCGTCGCGGTAGAGATCGAGGCTGGGAAGCCTGGTGAGTCCGACTCCCGGGTCGAGGTCCGGGTACGGCGGCCCGCTCACCACCTGAACCTGATGACCCAAAGTCACCAGTTCACGCGAGAGCTGCCGTACGTACACCCCCTGGCCACCACAAGTAGGCAGACTTCGGTACGACAGCAACGCTATCCGCAACGGTGCGCCCTCCATAGCTCGCGGCCTCCTGCGGGTCCCGCGAGCCCGAGGACAGCGCCGTTGCTTGGCACACTAGGACATTGGGCAGCGATCTTCACGGAATCGGGACACTTGCCCTTGCTCCACAACAAAGCCCATGACGGCTCGTAATCGGTGCTGAAGGGCTCGAACCGTCTGTCCAACCGCTTGTCCGTGCGTTGGCTGACCCGTCCCCGGGCTCTTTTCGGCGGGCTCCCTGTGGCGGGCTCCCTACGGCGGGTGCCGCCGCTCAGCTGTCGCCGTCGACCAGCGTCACCTCCGCGGCGATGTTGCCCCGGGTGGCCCGCGAGTACGGGCACTTGGCGTGCGCGAGGTCGAGCAGCTCACGGCCGGTCGCCGGGTCGACGCCCGGGATCTGCGCCTCGATGCGGGTGGACAGGTCGAGGCCCTCGTCGGTGCGGCTGATGCTGACCGACACGGTGACCGCCGAGTCGGTCACGTCGATCTTGCGTTCCCGTGCGACGGCCTTCAGCGCGCCGTGGAAGCAGGCGGCGTAGCCAGTGGCGAAGAGCTGCTCGGGGTTCGTGCCGGGCCCGTCGTCCCCGCCCAGCCCCTTCGGCATGGACAGCTGCAGGTCGATGCGGTTGTCGTTGGACACCACACGGCCATCGCGGCCGCCCCAGGCGGTGGACGTGGCGGTGTAGAGCGGTGCGGCCATCGGTTCCTCTGTTCGTCGGCTGGTCTGGTGTTCGTCGGCTGGTCTGGATGTGCGGTCTGTTCGTGCGGTCCGTTCGCGAGGTACCCCGAGATTTCGTGGGGTGACTGAGGGCGCAGGCACACCCGCCGGTCACAACCGGTGTCACGGCTCGAATATTCGCCGGCATGCTGTGACCCACACCGCCGGGTAGCTCCGCTCTCCGTGAGCGCGGCGCCCAACGGGCGGCCCTTACTCTTGACAGATGCCCCCCGATGACCCGGCCGCGGAGTGTGTGCGGCCACGTCGGGGCCGTCCTCGCGACGCGACGATCGACGACCGTGTGCTGCGGGCCGCCGTCGACGAACTGGCTGGTCGCGGCGTCGGTGGGTTCAGTGTCAACAGCGTCGCCGCCCGCGCGGGCGTGGCGAAGCGGGGCATCTACGCCCGGTGGGCGACCAGGGACGATCTCGTCCTCGCCGCACTGGGCACGCTGGCCGCCGGCCTCGTGCCGCCGCGCACCGGATCCCTGCGCGAGGATCTCCTACGACTGGCACCTCTGGTGGACGCCGTCTTCACCGAGCCGCGGATGTCGATCCTCGCCCGATGCCTGGCCGAGCTGCCCCGGTACCCCGGGCTGTACGAGGCGTTCCGGCGGGAGTCGGTCGACCGCTGCGCGGCCGCCGTGCAGGACGCGTTCCACGACGCACGGCGGCGCGGAGAGATCCGCTCCGACCTCGACACCGACCTGGCCGCCGCCGCGTTCCTCGGCGCCCTGCTGACCCGTCAGGCCTTCGGGCGCCAGGCGTTCGGGCGGCCGCGCGCCGGCTCGGGCGGCCCGGGCGGCCCGGGCGGCCCGGGCGGCCCGAGCGACGAGCCGGGCGAGCAGCCGCCCGGTGCGGTCACGGCCTACCACCGCCGGCTCGTCGAGTTCTCCCTCGCTGCGGCGAGGGGCGCCGGGCAGGCCTTCGGCCCCGCGTAGCGCCCGGTCAGCGGGTGAAGCCGGCGGGCACGCGTCGGACGTGCTCCACGACGGCATCGACGAGCCCGTACTCCTTCGCCGCCGCCGCGGTGAACCAGCGGTCGCGGTCCGAGTCGGCGGCGATCTCCGCCACGGAGTGACCGCTGTGCTCGGCGATCAGCTCCTGCATTCGGCGGCGGGTGTGCAGCGCCTGCTCGGCCTGGATGGCGATGTCGGACGCCGTGCCACC
Source organism: Frankia sp. Mgl5 (assembly GCF_023242985.1). Lineage (NCBI taxonomy): Bacteria > Bacillati > Actinomycetota > Actinomycetes > Frankiales > Frankiaceae > Frankia > Frankia sp. Mgl5. The sequence goes on from NZ_JALKFY010000677.1 coordinate 60,591, forward strand.
GACGCCGCCGTGTGGCTGGTGCATCATGATCCGCGCGTTCGGCAGCGCGAACCGCTTGCCGGCGGTGCCCGCGGTGAGCAGGAACTGGCCCGTCGAGGCCGCCAGCCCGAGCGCGTAGGTCACGACGTCGTTCTCGATGAACTGCATCGTGTCGTAGATCGCCATTCCCGCGTCGACCGAGCCGCCCGGCGAGTTGATGTACAGCGAGATGTCCTGGCGCCTGCTGGCCCGGGCGAGTAGCAGGAGCTGCGCGCACACCCGGTTCGCGAGGGCGTCGTCGACGGCGGCGCCGACGAAGACGATCCGGTCGTCCAGCAGCCGTTGATAGATCTGCTCATCCAGGGTCGAGCCCAGCGGCGCCGCGGACGGGGCGCCGGCCGCGCCCGCTGCCGGCCTGCCGAACGAGCCACTGACCGGCCCGCCGGGCGAGCTGTTGAGCGAGCCGCTGACCGGGCCGATGTCAGCGCCGAGCAGCCCGCCGGAACCGGGAACGCCCAGAACCGGGTCGATCTTCACGGGCGTGGATGGGCAGAGAAGGCCCTTTCGATGACACACTGCTTTCATGGACAGTCTCTCCTCACTGTTCGTTCTGTACAGAACGTACATCGAGAACCCATGACGCGCCAGATCCCGGTCACCCAGGCGCGCGCGGAGCTGTCGGATCTCGTCAGCCGGGTCGCCTTCAGTGGGGAGCGCGTCAGCCTCACCCGGCACGGAAAATCGGTCGCCGCGCTGGTGTCGGCCGCGGACCTGTCCCGCCTTGAGGCCCTCGACGAGGCCACCTCCGGCGAGACCGCGCCCCGTGGCGACGTCGACCGGGAGCAGGTACCCGGGCACGCGGCCGGCACCGGCGAGACCGGGACCAGCGGCACCGAGACGACCGATGACGATGCCGCCGACCACCCCGAGCGGGTGGGTCTGTCGCCGGTGCGCCTGGACCCGGTCGGCCCGACCGAGACCCCGATCCGCCGCGGCTTCGGGATCGCCGCCGAGCACCGTCCGGCCGAACAGCGGGGCACCGAGCACCGGGTCGCCGCGGAGCACCGCCACCCGCCGGCGAGGTGATGCTCAGGGGCGGGCGCAGATGTCTCCTGGTGGCTTCGTCCCGACGAACCGGGCGTTGATCCAGCTGGTCAGGTCGGCCATCGAGACCCCGAGGATCGTGCCGTGGTCAGCCAGCCCGTACCGGTGGTATTCGACCGGACCGCCGTTGGCGCACAGCCCGCTGACTACGCCGTCGGTGGTGGACCGGTGGATCACCGTGTCCAGGTCGCCCTGGAGCACGAGTTCAGGCGGCCCGGGGAGCCGTGTCTGCTGCCACTGGCGCGCGAACCCGGCCGCGAACGGCTCCGTGGTGAACGGATCCGCGGTGAACACGCTCGACGTGGACTCCCCCTGGCTGGCCTTCAGCAGGCCGACGGCGCACTGGTTGCGCGCCACGGCGGTCAGTCGCCGCCCGGTCTGGGTCAGGATGGCGTTCAGATCGATGGTGGGATCCGCGGCGGCGAGGCCGAGCGCGGCGAGCAGCACGTAGGCGACGCCGTCCGGCACGGTGCGGTCGAGCAGGCGCAGCGAGGTGGGCAGGTCCGCCAACGGTGCCGTCGCCGCCGCCCCGTGCACCCGCAGGTCGGGCGCGTACGACGCGGCCAGCCCACCGGCGGCGAGCGCTGCCTGACCGCCCTGGGAGTAGCCCCAGAGCACGACGTCACGCCCTGCTCGGGCGTCGGAGAGCGAGTGCGCGGCACGGGCGGCGTCGAGGAGCGCCCGTCCTTCGGTGTCGGCGACGTAGATCGGATGCTCGCCGGGCCCACCCAGGCCGATGTAGTCGGTGATGGCCAGCACGTTGCCGGCCCGGACGAGGGGCAGCACCCCGCCCACCGCCGACAGCGGCGGCTCGGCCCGTGACGGCGCGCACGAGTCGTTGATCCCGGTGGTGCCGTGGCCGAAGGAGATCAGCCGGCGGCCGCCGGCGGGAATGGCGGAGGTACCGGCCGGGGCGATGACGAGGCCCGTGACCAGGCGGTCCTCGTTGAGGGGCCCGCGTGAGTGATAGATCATCCGCCAGGCACGCATGCCGTCCGGGGCGGGAACCTCGGCGGATGAGACGAGCTCACCAGGGGCGCCGGGCGGCAGATCGGTGAGTTCGGTGGACCCCCGCCTGCCGCCGGTCATGACGTCCTCCAGGCCGTACCCGGCGAGCTGGTAGCCGAAGCCGGGTGCCCGGGGAGTGGTGGCCGGCGGCGGGGCCGGCGTCGGCGGCGGGGCCGGCTCCGCCGCGCAGGTGGTGAGCAGCCCCGTCAGAATGACGGCCGTGAGGGCAAGTCCGCGCAGAGACAGCCGGGATCTTGCCACCTAATGAGGTTATGGGCCGTTTCGGCGGAGAAGGGGTCGTCTGTGCGTCCGCTGTGTTTCTTGTGAGCGCAGGCCCCTTATAGCGAGTTTCGAGTCGGTACGGGGCGCGGGCCACCGGGTGAGCTGACCTCCCCCGAGGCGGGATCGGTGCCGACTGCGTGGCGTGAGACCCTGGACGGGCGGGCGCCGGCCCCGTCGCCTGAGTTCCCTGGAGGCCCTCGACAGTGACCACGTTCGCGTCG
>NZ_JALKFY010000601.1:0-321 GCF_023242985.1 Frankia sp. Mgl5
GGCCTACACAGCGAATGGCAGAGTTGCTTACCAGGCGCTGACCATTAATGCTGATCCCTTCCGCTCCGGCGGCTCTCAGTTCATTGACGACAAGGCGGACGTCCTGCTCATGCACGATGTAGTTGGTCACATCCGGGTTGTTGGCTGCGTTCTGGTTATCCTGCATGGTGACCTCAATGCCTGGGCCTTCAACAGGAACAACTCCCGCCAGCATTCGGGCGGCATCCAGCTCACTAAGCGTATCCGCTGCTTCCGATTGCTGCTGTGCCATCGCCTCCTCCACTTTGCCGACCTGACGCTGCAGCTCGATCAACTGCGTCT
>NZ_JALKFY010000602.1:0-320 GCF_023242985.1 Frankia sp. Mgl5
GCCCTGGTAAACCGAGAGCCGGTCAAGCCAGTTTGGATAGAGCGCAGCCACCAGCTGCTTGATGCGCGCAAACCATTCGGGGTGATCGACGACAAGCTCGTCCACATCATCAGTAAGCGTATCTCTGACCGTGCGAATCACCAGATCTGCATCCTGGTAGACCAGGCAAGGCGGCTTTTGCGGTTTCGCTTTGTCCAACGCTTCCTGCCAAACCGCACGCAAATAGTGAAGCTCGCTTTCGATGCGCCGGACATCCGCGCCTTCCGCAAGCGTCCGTAAAATGGCCCCTTCCCCCTGTTCCAAGAGGGATGATATCAGAT
>NZ_JALKFY010000603.1:0-319 GCF_023242985.1 Frankia sp. Mgl5
TATCGCGGCAAGCCTTTTGCCGATTTCCCAATAACTCCACATGCAGGGCAGAAGGGCGCTGATCAGATCAGCCAAAGACCCTTGGTGAGCCACCTTCAGCATGTAGCTGGTGTAAGCGAGCATCACGAACGAAGGCTTGGTTGCCTCAAGCTCCTCCCGCGAAATCCCGAATTGTTCCGCGTATGATCGGTGCAAGTCCATCTCCGCGTGAAGCGTCGCCTCCTGCAACGCTGCGAAACGGGCGCTTGTATCGAGGTCGTCTGCTTTCGCGCTTGCGATCGCGAACAGCTTGGCATAATCAATCAGAAAAACGTAATCC
>NZ_JALKFY010000013.1:0-318 GCF_023242985.1 Frankia sp. Mgl5
TGTCATTAAAGAGCCAGCAGCTTGTTGACCAGTTAGCGAAAGAGCTTGATCACCCATTTGAATACCGGGCTCCCGGAAGCATCCTGGTTTGCGAAACGGAGAAGGAGATGGCGGCTGCGGAAAAATGGGTGCAGCAGCAAAAAGAAGCGGGGCTGCCCTTCCGCATGCTGGACCGTCAGGACATCCGCCAGGAATCTCCGTTTTTTGCCGACGATCTGCTTGGCGGACTGGAATGCGCCACCGATTCGACGGTAAATCCGTACATGTTAACCTTCGCGCTGTTTGACGGAGCGAGGAAACATGGGGCACAGGTGATGC
>NZ_JALKFY010000014.1:0-317 GCF_023242985.1 Frankia sp. Mgl5
GTCAAGGAAGGGGTCTCCGCTTACCCACAGGAAGTAACGGCGCAAATGATGCTGAATTTCAGCAATGGGGGTGCAGCGATCAATGTCTTCGCGAGGCAAATCGGTGCTATGTTGCAGGTGGTGGATGTCGGCGTGGCCACCGATATTGCCCTGCCGGGAGTGATCAGTCGGAAGGTGAGATACGGCACAGCCAACTTCCTGCAGCAGGATGCTATGAGTCCCGGGGAAGCCGTGCAGTGTGTGAAAGCGGGGATGGAATCGGCCTGTCAGATGATCGAACAAGGCGCCAAGCTTCTGATTATTGGAGAAATGGGAAT
>NZ_JALKFY010000015.1:0-317 GCF_023242985.1 Frankia sp. Mgl5
ACGCACCATCAAGAAAATCTCCGCGCAGATCGAAGCCATCCCCCGCAGCAGAAGCAATCCCCTCTTCCAACTGCTTCAATTCCTCTGGCATCTCTTGCTGTACCTTAACCATTACCTGTGGAATTTCTTCCAAGGCAGCGCTGATCAGGGTCAACTGCTGCTGCGCCTTCAGCGTTGTCCCATAGGCGCGTACGTCATCCCCGTCGGCGAGCGCCGCTTTTACCTGATCGCGCATCGATTCCACGTCATCAAGCATTACCTTGAGCTCATGGAACGAAAGACCGTACTCCAAACGCGCGTTGCTCAATTTCCGTTCC
>NZ_JALKFY010000016.1:0-316 GCF_023242985.1 Frankia sp. Mgl5
AGCGCCATCGAGCACTCACCCGCCCGCAACGCCCGCGCCGCCAGATGCAACGCCACCAACGACGACGAACACGCCGTGTCCACCGTTATCGCCGGCCCTTCGAGACCGAGTGTGTAGGCCACCCGCCCGGAGACGACGCTGCCGGCGGTGCCGATTCCCAGATAACCCTCGGATCCCTCCGGCGCACGGGTCCCGCCGCTGGCGTAGTCATGATGCATCACGCCGGCGAAGACACCGATGTCGCGACCGCGCAGCGAGGACGGATCGATACCCGCCCGCTCGAAGACCTCCCACGACATCTCCAGCAACAGCCGCT
>NZ_JALKFY010000017.1:0-316 GCF_023242985.1 Frankia sp. Mgl5
GCGCTTGGCAGCCGGCACTGGCGGATTATTTGGCGTCATCTGTTGCCCAACTGTATGCCCTCCGTCATTGTATTGGCCTCTCTCGCGTTGGCAAGGGCGATTCTGATGGAGTCTTCGCTCAGCTTTTTGGGCTTGGGCGTCAGTTCGCCAACACCCAGTTGGGGCTTCATGATGAGCACGGGACGGCCTTATATCGCAACTGCATGGTGGCTGGCAACCTTGCCGGGCATCGCCATCTTAATCACGGTATTAGGCATAAACCTGGCGGGCGATCGTATTCGTGATTTGCTCGATCCAAAAGTGGACTAATTGCTGC
>NZ_JALKFY010000018.1:0-315 GCF_023242985.1 Frankia sp. Mgl5
GTGCCTATGTGGAGCACAAGCTTTATGGTGCAGCCAATCAGCCGACCAAGTTATATTACATCGGACCGATGTTCCGGCACGAACGTCCGCAGGCAGGCCGCTTGCGCCAGTTTACTCAGTTTGGCGTGGAAGCGATCGGCACGAGCGATCCTGCTATCGATGCGGAAGTGATTGCCGTTGCGGTTCGCTTTTACCAGGGCTTCGGGTTAACAGGAATCAGCGTTGATCTGAACAGTGTCGGTACACTGGAGGATCGTGGCCGTCATCGCTCACACCTGCTCAACTTTTTAAATAACGTGCGGGGCGATCTATGTG
>NZ_JALKFY010000019.1:0-314 GCF_023242985.1 Frankia sp. Mgl5
GGTTTGTGATTGATATTACCGGCTCGGAAACCGTGCTGGGAACAACCCTTTTATGCGTCTCCATCCCTCGCCTGCTGTTTATGGTGATTGGCGGTGTAGTTTCGGACCGGATCAGCCGCAAGCTGGTCCTCTCCTGCTCTGTTTTCGCCCGTGCCGCCGTGATTGCTTTTTTCAGCCTCCTGCTGTGGCAAGGTAACGATTCCTTTCAACCGTTCTGGGTGTATAGCGTAGCAACAGTGTTTGGTGTCGTCGACGCTTTCTTCTGGCCGGCCCGCGGATCGGTCATGCCGTTGATCGTTTCCAAAGAACAGCTC
>NZ_JALKFY010000678.1:0-27882 GCF_023242985.1 Frankia sp. Mgl5
AGCCCCACAGCTCCCACACCCCGGTCGCCCAGCACGCCACAGCGCAGCAACCCCACTCCCGGCTGGACCCCGACCTTGCCCCCCCCCCCCGGGGGCCCCGGGCCCCCCCGGGCCCCCACGGACAGCTGCGTCTGGCCGCCGCTCGGCGCGGCGGCTCGCCTCAGCGAATCTCAGAGAACGAGGAGCGTCCGGTCGCCTTCGACCAGGGCCGCGACCAGTGACTTCACGTCCGCGAACTCGTGGTGCGGGAAGACGTGGGACAGGTATCGGGCGGGGCTGTCCCGATGGATCTGCACGTGGTTCAGCTGCCGCCCGTCGACGGTGACGATGAGATCACTGGAGCTCTCGGCGATCCGTACTGCTCGCCCGCCGATCCTGAGGTCCTTGATCTGGCCCGCCCGGAAGGACCGGAGGGGATCCGTGGTGGCGGCCTCCACCTCGGTCGGCCGTGTGGCGACGAACCCGGTGGCAGCCAGCACACCCGCGACTCCGGCGCTGCTCAGCACCCGCCGGCGCGACATCTCGGTCATGTCTCTCCCCCTACGCGTAGCTGTAGCCGAGTGCGGTGATGTCCAGCAACGAGGCGGGCGTGACTCCCGACGTGGCAAGACCCAGCAGCGCGTCGTTCAGGTTGTGGCCCGCCGGCCCGCCAGTGACCGGGAGGTAGTCGGTGGCGTGCCCGGACGCCTGCCACACCGACCAGATCCGGTCGACGTTCGAGTGATGCAGCCAGAAGATCGGATCGTTCGGGGACGTGCTGACGCCCATGTCGCCGCCGACCCACCGATGCACCCGGCCGTGCATCCTCGCCTGGGTCGACGACTCGCCGGTGTGCCGGAGGAAGCCCTCTATCCGGTTACGGAAACTCGGACTCGTGGTCTGGGAGTCGATCCAGGGGGAGTGGTCGTACTGTGACTCGGTGAGGCAGTCGGTGACGTCCGCCTGTGTCGGCAGGGTTGTCGCGCCGGTGTCCACCGCGAACTTCCGGATGAGTCCAGTCCTTGAACGGGGGACGAGCTGACCCGTCGAGCTGTTCAGGATTATCGCCTGCCAGCTGACGAATGGTCCGTCCTGTACATACCAGCCGTTGCTCTGTAGACCGTTCCCACCGAAGTAGTCTGCCGTCCAGATCAGTGCCTGTTTCGGGTCAGGTAACGCGGCGTCGGCCTCCCACGGCCAGTAAGGGATTCCGAAATCGGGCAGGATTGCAGCGAGCGCGGATTCGAACTCGAGGAGTGACTGGCGGTGCCAGGGCAGGAACGACGGTCCCTTGTGCGCGGCGTTCCGTACGGACTGCGACGTCGGTGTGAAAGTCATCATTGCGGTGTGATGCCGTGTCACGAACTGGTCGTAGACACCTGACTGCTTCAGGGTGTTCAGTGCGTCGGTGAACGCCTGGACCTCGGCCAGACTGAGCGCGTAGATACTTCGACGAACAGGCACGTAATCTTCCCCCCTCGCCGACGCGCCCGGTAGGCGCGTCGACGCATTCCTGTTAACGACTCGACGCTGCGACCTGCGATGGCCCCTCGGGGCCGGGCCGGTCGATGTCGGATATCCGACGCCGGCCGATTGGTTCCTGGAAGCCACCGCCGCTGTCCGCGCCACCGACCCGGCGGCGGTGTTCCCGGCGCGGACTTCCCTTGCGCCCACACGCATCCCTGGCTGCCGTCCACCTTCCTGGTCCCCCGTCGGTCCGTGGCGGCCGGGGGCAGGGCAACTCTCTGCCGGTCGACCAGGATGTAACGGACCGGCATCGGATTGTTGAATGATGGAGACGTTGCGACCTTCATGCTTTGAACCCTGTCTGCGCGAGAGCCCCACCAGTTTAAGCACACACCGGAGGGCGTAGCTGCAAATCGGCTTGAATTCTTGCCGGAAACCGTCCAGGCGCTCTCCGTGTTCGCGCCGCTACATGATGGTGGGGGCTGGCGAATGGGTGCCGCGGCCGATCTTCTTGCGTGGCAGTCGATTCGGCTCGGCGGGCGGCGGGCCGGCTGCCGGAGATGCGGCCGCGGCGCCACTTTCGGATTCCTGGCGTCTAGCAAACAAATTCTGACGACAAGCAAACAATCGGCATCCGATGATGCTCTCGGGCCGTCGGAGCCGGCGCGGCCGCGCCGGCTCGCCTCAGGCGGCCGTGTAGCCGCTCCGGGCGGATCTCCCACCGAGGTAGTACCGTTCGACGAGATGGGTCGAGGACATCCCGGAATTCCCGTATCTCGGTGTCCCCATCCCGTTATGCTCGACCCTGCTCACTATCAGGGCTATAATTGGGGGGAAAGCCATGAAGGTGGAGGTTTCGTCCGCGTCGGGCGATCTTGTCTCCATCGGTGTGCGTGGCCTGAGGGGAGTGGAAGAGGCGTACTTCCGTTCCTCGGACGTCGAGCTTGCCGAGACGGCGAACGCCGGCCTGACCACCGCGCTGACAATCGCCATGCGGCGCGGCGTGACTCTGGAGTGCGCGGGGCCGATCAGCGAGGTGCTGGCCGCCAGGGTGGACGACTACCAGGCGCTGATGTCGCGGTGGTATCCCACCCTCGAGCCGGTACAGGTGCTGACCGGGACCGCCCGCTCGGCCCGGCCGGCGGCGGCCGAGACCTTCTGCTTCTTCTCCGGCGGGGTCGACAGCTTCTACACGCTCCTACGCAACATCGACAGGGTGGACGCGGTCGTCTACGTGCATGGATTCGACGTCGGTCTGGAGGACGTCGAGCTGCGACGAGTCGTCTCCGACAGCCTGCGCCGGACGGCGGAGAGCCTCGGCAAGGAGCTGATCGAGCTCGAGACCGACCTGCGCGCGCTGTCGGATCCGCACGTCAGCTGGCCCGCCTACGTCTCGTCCGGGCTCGCCACCGTCGCGCACCTGTTGTCCCGGCGGTTCGGTCGTGCGCTGGTCGCCGGGACTCTCGCCTACCACGAGCTGCAGCCGCTCGCCTCCCACCCGCTCACCGATCCGTTGCTGTCCAGCGACCAGGTCGCGATCGAGCACGACGGATGTGACGCCACCCGCCAGGAGAAGGTCGCCTTCATCGCGAGGCACCCGGTCGTCCGGCAGAACCTGAGGGTCTGCTGGGAGAACCCGGGCGGCGACTTCAACTGCGGCAGGTGCGAGAAGTGCCTGCGCACGATGCTCGCCCTGGAGTCCCTCGGCGTGCTCGGCGAGTTCACCTGCTTCCCGTCCGGTCTTGATCCGGATGTCGTGCGGCGGGTTGACCTTCCCGGCCGAGGCCCCCGGCACTGGGCGGTCGTGAACCTGCGTGAACTTCGCCGGGCGAACCGTGACCCCGTGCTCGTCAGGGCGCTTGTCGAGGCGATCGCGAGGTCCGACGCACGGCGGGTGCACCGGCTTGTGCGGCGGCGGGCCCCGCACGGCCGGGCCGCGACGACCTGACGCGGTGCTGTACCGACGGACCATCCGAGGATTACGGGATGCTGGGGGACGCGAGTAATGACGGAGGCCGCGACAGGGGTCCCGTACGCCTCGACGGCAGCGGTCGTATCCACTGCCCGCCTGATCGAGAGCCTGTCGACGCGGGCCACGGCCGCCGTCGCCGACCTGCTGCCGCCGGGGACGACCGACGTGGCGCTCCTCGACTTCCCGTACCACCGCAACAGTGGTGACTCGGCCATCTGGCTCGGCGTACGCCGGATTCTCCGACAGCTGGGAGTAAGGGTCGCCTACGTCGCGGACACCGCGCGTTACCGGCCGGACCGGTTACGGGAGGCACTGCCGGAGGGACCTGTCCTGTTACTCGGCGGGGGGAATTTCGGTGACCTCTGGCCGGGGCATCAGGAGCTCCGGGTCCGGGTCCTGCGTGACTTCCCGGACCGTACCGTGATCCAACTTCCGCAGAGTATTTCCTTCCGTAGCCGGACGGCGCTTTCCGAGGCCCAGCGCGTGACCGCGGCCCACCCACATTTCACTCTCATGGTCCGTGAACGGCGCAGCCTTTCTTTCGCCACCGAGAACTTCGATGTGCCGATCGTGTTCGCGCCGGACTCGGCCCTGGCCAACGGCCCGCTGAGACCGCCGCGGCCGGTACGTCCCGACGGCGTGCTGTGTCTTGCCCGCGATGACGTTGAAGGCACCGGAGCCATCGCGGGCGTGGCCGGCCCCGGCATACGTCGGGCCGACTGGGGAATGCGTGGCCTGCCCGCGGCGCGGTGGAGAGCGGCGAAGGCACTGCCGAAACTTGAGCGGCATGCCCTGGGCCGGCATCCGGATGCGCACCGGGCGGCCCGCCCCGCACTGCACGCGGCCTACGAAACAATGGCGAAGACAAGCGTGGGAACGGCGACGAGCCTCCTGTGTACCGCGCGTTACGTGGTGACCGACCGGTTGCACGCGCACATTCTCTGCCTGCTTCTCGGTATCCCCCACTCGGTGTTTGACAACAGCTACGGAAAGGTCAGCGGGACCTTCGAGGCGTGGACCTCGGACAGCGACCTCGTGCACTGGGCGACCAGCGCGGACGAGGCCCTGGAGAGGTGCCGGGAGTTCGCGCCGTGACCGCCCCACCGCGACGCGGTGTCGGTGCTCGTGCCGACATCGCCGCTCGTGCCGACACCGCCGGCACGAGCCGTGAGGCACGGCCGGTCGTGGATGTGCTCCTGAGCCGGGGCCTCGACCCCTACGACTGGGAACGTCGACACGCCCGGGGCGAGGTCCCGGACGTCTGGCCGTACGGGCTGAACAGGCTTGCCGACCACGGCTTTCGGACCAGCGGGTCGCTGCCGGCCGTGAGCCACCGGGCGCCGGGCGCGAGGGCCACCCGCGCGCTGGGGGGCTTCGAGTGGCGGGAGGTCGCCGCGCGTCGGATCGACGCGGCGGCGGAGGCGGTGCTGTGCTGGGACGAACGGGCCGGGGTACCGGCTGCCTCGATGGAGCGGTGGCGGGGCGGCAGACCGGTCGCCACCGGCGTCATCTGGCTGACCGACCCGGTGGGCCGGCCGCGGGGGGCACTGGCGCTGGCGCCCCGCGCGCTGCGTTCGGCCCAGCTGGTCTGGGCGCTGTCGAGTGCCCAGCTCCCGGTGCTCCGGGACGTCCTGAAGGTCGCCGAACGCAGACTCGCCCATCTGCCCTTCGGTATCGACGCGGACTTCTTCCGGCCGGCCGAAACCGATCCGGTACCCGGCCTGGTGGTCAGCGTCGGAAACGACCGGCACCGGGACCACGATACGCTTCTCGCCGCCATCGCGGACACGGTTGGAAAAGTCGCCGGGCTGCGCCTCGAACTGGTGACCGGCCGAGAGGTGACGATTCCCGCAAGGCTCGGGAAGCGGCATCCGAGAATGAGCCACATCGACCTTGTCGATCTCTACGCCCGAGCATCCGCGGTGGTGGTTGCACTGCGGCCGAACCTACATGTCAGCGGCGTCAGCGTCGTTCTCGAGGCCATGGCCTCGGGCCGCCCGGTCGTGGTCACCGAAACCCCGGGAATGTCCGACTACGTCGATCACGGACGGACAGGACTGCTTGTTCCGCCGGGTGATTCCGGCGCCCTCGCCGCGGAGCTGGCGGGGCTCCTGCTCGACCCCGACCGGGCCGCGGCAATGGGGCGGGCCGGCCGCCAGGCGGTCGAGACGACGTTCAACACCGGCGCGCAGGCGGGCCGGTTGGCAGATCTGTTGCGAGGGATGTGATCTGCCGCGGGCCGGGAGAGAAGGCGCCGGTGGTGCGTGACGGCGCTGTCCAGGAGAAATGCGGGAGGAACAGGGACCCGCTGGGTCTGACAACGTGCCGAAAAGGCGATCAGCGTATCTGTCGTCGGTGAGCGCCGACGGCGTGGGAGGGGAGGGAATGCTCAGATGGATATATGGCAGATCGTGCGCATCACCATTCGGCGCTGGTATGTGTTCCTGGCGGTTGTGGCAGTGGGGATCGCAACCGCCCTGGTCACCACTTCGGGAGTGAAGCCGCAGTACTCCGCGGCCATGGACGCCTTCGTCAACGCCCCGCCGAGCCGGTCGAGCCAGCCGACCGGCAGCGTGGAGAACTCCGGCGGCGTCGGCTTCGCCGGCTCACTCGAGGAACGCGCCATGGACGCCGACGCGTCCCGCGCACAGATCCACAAGATGGGCCTTCTCCCCACCTACAAGGTCAGCTGGACCAGGGCGAAGCTGGTCCTGTCGGTGAGTGTGACGGGCCCGACGCCCGACCTGGCCCGTCGCACCGTCGAGGAGGTCGTCGCGATGGCGAACCGACACCTCGTCGCGCACCAGGCCAGCACCGGTGTCACCGCTCCGGGCGCACAGTACTCGATCATGCCGGCGGCGGAGGGGGCCAACCTCTCGCCTGCCCAGTACCCGGGTCGTTCCCGCCAGCGGATCGTCATCGGCGTCGTCGCGCTCGCGGCGGCGGTGGGCCTCGCGGTGGCGCTGGACGGCTTCGTCGCCGCCCGCCGTCGCGCCGCGGCCGGTGGAACCGGCCGGCCCGACAGCTTGCCGGACGCCGGATCACCGCGGAGCCCGCTGACTCGGGAGCCGGATCCGCTGGGAGATCCACTGGCCTCCCCGCGCCGAGGCGGGGACACACCCGGCAGGGACACACCGGAGTACGAGACCGCGGCGGTCAATGAGGACACGGTGACCATTCGGACGGGCAGCCGACTCGGGGCGGGGCCCGTCCCGCCGGACCTCGACCGAAGCGGCCGCCCGCGGTGACGATGCCTGGACGGACGGCGCTCCGGACGGTGGCGGCGCTCCCGATCGCCAGGTGGCGGCCGGACGCGGTGAGCGTGCTGACACTCCTCGGCGTGCTGCTGTTCGTCATCCCGGCGCGCAACACCCTGCAGTCGCTCGGCGCCGCGGGCCGGCCGATGTTCCTGCTCGGCCTGGTGCTGGCCGGCGCCTGGCTGTGCACCTGGCTGCATCCCGGCCTGGTCCGCCGTGGCCGCCAGCCGGTCCGGGGCCTGTTGCTCATCTATCTGGGTGCGCTGCTCGCCGCCTATGTGGCCGGTCAGCGCCGCGGGCTCGACGGCGTGGAGGCCCGTGCCTCGGACCGGTCGATCCTGGCCGTCCTGGCGCTCGTCGGCATCGCGCTCGCGGCAGCCGACGGAATTCCCTCGCGGGCCCGGCTCGAGGTTCTGATCTCGCGCATCATGTGCTTCGGGGCCGTGATGGCGCTGTTCGGAATCGTCCAGTACCTGACGCACGAGGACTACAGCAGGTACCTGCGGCTTCCCGGGTTCGTGATGTGGTCCCCGGCGCTCGAGTCCGTCTCACGAGGGGGCGGCACCTCCCGGGTCGCCGGCACGGCGTCGCACTACATCGAGTTCGGTGTGGTCGTCGCCATGGTCGTCCCGCTGGCGCTGTACCGGACTTCTCACGCTGCCACCAGGGGTGCCCGGCAGCGTGCCGCCGGGGCGCTGGTGCTGACCGCGACGGCCGCCCCCCTCTCCGTCTCCCGGACGGCGATCATCGGGCTTGGCTGCGTGCTGCTGGTCCAGAGCGTCGTGTGGAGCTGGCGGCGGCGCTTCAACGTGTTCGTCTGGCTGGTGATCGGGGTCGGCGCGTTCGGTGCCGCCGTGCCCGGCGTGCTCGGCACGCTGCGCAGTCTGTTCCTGAACTACAAGACTGATCCCAGCTATCAGGGACGGATCGCGGACTACGCGGTCGCGCAGGCCTACATCAGCGAGCGGCCGTGGTTCGGGCGCGGGCCGGGCACCTTCATCCCGGCGAAGTACTTCTTCCTCGACAACCAGTACCTCGGGACCATCCTCACCTCCGGATACGTGGGTCTGGCCGCGCTCGTCATCGTCATGCTCGGCGGGATCACGATGGCGTTCGGCGTGGCCCGGCGCGCCGCCGACGCGGCGACCCGAGAACTGGCCCAGGCCCTCGCCGCGATGCTCGTCGCCGTCGCGGCGGCCTCGTACAGCTTCGACTCACTGTCGTTCCCGGCCTTCGCCGGCCTGTTCTACCTGACGCTGGGTGTCACCGGCGCGTTGTGGCGACTCGAACAGCGGCCCGTGCCCACACCGGCCGGGCCTGCCGCGACGGCGCCCGTCCAGTGGCGGGACCCGCGCGGTGACCAGCCAAGCGTGGCGGAGCTGGTCCCGGCCGCCCGGCAGCCCGCCGGCATCGCGTGAACCAGCGCCGCGAGGGCCGGCCGCGGGTATGCCGGCCCTCGCGGGCGCCGGCCTCACGTCGCTTCGCCGGCCCTCACTGACGTCGCCCTCGCGTGGCCTTCGGGCGGCTGGGCCGGCCGGGCCGCGGGCCGCCGCTGCCGCTCCGGATCGCCGCCAAGAGCGAAGTCCAGCAGCTCCACATGACGGGCTGACCAGCTGTTCGCCGCGACGAACCGGTGGCGTTCCGCTTCGGTCACCTCCGGCCAGCCACGGACCTCCCTGAACGCGGCCACCGGATCGTCGCCCGGCGCCAGCAGCCTGACCCGCGGTCCCATGCCCCGGACCGGTGTCAGGTCGCTCGCCAGGACGGGCCGCCCCGCCGCCAGGTACTCGTACAGCTTGATCGGATCCATCGCCTCCGTCAGCGAGGTCACCCGGTGCGGTAGCAGGCACACGTCCGCCGCGGCGATCAGCCCGGTGACGGCCGGCCGGGGGAGATGGCCTGGCAGGACCACCGAGGGCAACGCCCGCAGCGGGGCGGCGTGCCGCTCGTCCTTGACGGGCCCGGCGAGTATCACCGTGCTCTCCGTCGCCAGCCGGGCGACCATGTCGACGTCGAGCCGGTCGTCGACGGTGCCCGCGTAGACGCACCACGGCCGGGGCAGGCCCGCGGTCAGCGCGGGTGCCGGCGGCAGCCGCTCCCACTCGGCGGGATCGACGCCGTTGTGGACGACCAGTGAGCCTCCGGTGGGAGCGAGCCGCCGGCGCAGCGACTCCGACACCGCGACCACCGGCCGCCGCCGGCGACGGATCTCGGCGTAGGCCTCCTGGAACGCAGGGTGCCAGCGTTCCAGCGGGGGGTAGGTCGCCCAGTCGTCACGGGCGAAGTAGACGACCGAGTCGGCCCATTCCAGCTCGGCGAGCCCGGCCAGCAGCGGGTACGTCGTGACGACCACGGGCCGCTCGCAGCGGGCCTGCTCCGCGGCCCGTCGCAGCACCCGGTCGTAGCGCCGGTAGGTGTGGCGCAGCATCGCGGGCGAGACCGGGTCCTCGCGACGCCAGCGGCGCGCGGACACGACGTAGCGGTCCGGCCTGCTCGTCGGTGGAATGGCCACCACCGGGTCGCCCTTCGCCAACGCTGTCACCCGGCTGCGGAACGGCTCGGCGACGAGCAGCCGTCGCACCCGCGGCGACTGCATCAGGGTGAGCAGGACGCGGTCCGGCGGCCGCATGTAGGAGCGGATCGCCATGTCCCGCAGCGTCTCCCTGGACAGGGTGAACACGACGTCGCGCGCGGGGGCGGAGCGGGGGTCGGGCTCGGGCATGGGTCGGTTCCTCCGTCGAGATCAACGAGACCGCCGGTGTGACCGTCGGCGTCGGGCGCCGTGCTCGGCCGCCGCCGCGAGCGGCCACTGATCCTGGGGCGGGACGGATCCGGGAGCCGGGCTGTCGGACGGCCCCCGACCCGGCGCCGTCCCGCGCTTTCCGCGCAGCACGCCGCGCAGCTGGCGCCGGCAGGTCGGCATGGCCGACACGACAGCCACATACGCCGCCACGCCGGCCGTCCCGGCGGTGGTGAGCTCGGCGATCGGGGGCAGGTCCACCACCGCCCGCACCCCGGCGGTCACCGCGGCGAGCACCGCGCTGGCGAGGACGGCCGGCGCGATCGAGGTCGCGACATCCGACAGCCTGACCGGGGTGTCGCGGGTGGCGCTGGCAAGCATCGGGATGGCGGTCACCACCGAGGCGATGCTGACGGCCCAGGCGACGCCCACCGGCCCCCAGGGCAACCCCAGGAAGAACGAGGCCACGGTGAGCGGACGGGTCACCGCGGCGACCTTGAGCATCTGGTCGGCCCGGTTCCGCGAGACCCACAGCCAGGTCGCCGTCGAGCTGATCGCCTGGGCGAATCCGGCGATCGCCAGCACTCTGAAGATCGGCACGACCCCGCTCCACGGCGCGCCCAGCAGGCCGGTGACGAACACGTCGGCGAGCAGCGCCATCAGCACGACCAGCGGAAGAGCGAGCAGTGCCACGGTGAACACGGCGGCGCGGTAGTAGTCGCGGAACCGGTCCGGCTGGTCGTGGAGCCTGGACAGGGTGGGGATCGCGACCATGTTGACCGGCTGGTTGACCTGCTGCAGCGGGAGCAGGAGCAGCGCGTACGCACGGGAGTAGAGGCCGAGGGCCGCCGGCCCGGCGAACCGGCCCACCAGGACGTTGTCGGCGTTGCGGCTGATGTACCCGAGCAGGCCGGAGCCGGCGACGCTGCCGCCGAAGCGCAGCATCGGCGCGAGGCCGTCCGCGCGGGCCGGTCGGCTCGGCCGCCAGTCGCAGGCCGTCCAGACGAGAACCGCCCGGGCGAGGGCCGCCGAGGTCGGCATGAGCGCCAGCGACCAGTAGCCGGCCCCCAGCGACGCGAGAGTGATGGCCACGACGATGCTGGTGGTCCGGCCGATCATGTCGCGGGCCGCGACGGAGCCGAACTTCATCTGCCGTTGGAGCAGCGCCTGGTGCTGTACGAGGGCGCCGGTGATCAGGTATGACGGTGCGACGACGAGGGTGATTCCGACGAGCTCGTCGTGCCCGTAGAACAGGGCGATCAGCGGGCTGGCCGCGGCCAGCGCCACCGCGAGGCTGAGCCCGACCACGACGTTGACCCAGAACAGCGCGCTGACCTGACTGTGGGTGATCGTCTTGCGCTGGATGACGGCCTGGGAGAGCCCGAGGTCCGTCAGCTGGTCGGCGAGAGCCGAGATCGCCAGCACCATCCCGACGAGGCCGTAGGCGTCCGGCGACAGCAGCCGGGCCAGAATAATCGTTGAGCCGAATTGAGTGAACAATCGCCAGAGTTGGGCACCGGCCGTCGCCGCCACACCTCTCCGGGACCGCCCGGCAAGGCCCTGGTTCAGTTCCGAGGTGTCGAGCCAGCGTCCTTGCTTTCCGTCTAAGAATGCTTGTCGGCGAGCAGATCGCGAGGCCGGCTCGGTGCGGGATTTCACCACAAACGATCAAGCTTTCCGCTAAAACGCATGGTCAGGGCACTGTACTCTGATGCGTTGGCCGGCCTGACCGCCCGGTTCATCTCGAGTTCCCCAAAGGGCCGGACGGATCGAACAACATCTGTTCTAGTATGTCGTCAGTGGGTGGCGTGTCCAGCAGCGGCGCTCATCGCAGGTTCACTTGGTCAATCTGGGGGAGCAGTGACGTTGAGTAATCGCGTGCTGATCATAGTGCAGAACCTGCCGGTACCGCTCGACCGACGGGTCTGGCTGGAATGTCAGGCCCTGGTGGGCGCCGGTTACGAGGTGCGGGTCATATGCCCCAAGGGGCCGGGTGACCCGGACCGTGAGCTACTCGACGACGTATACCTCTACAAGTACGAGCCGTACGTCGCAACGTCCGGCGTATTCTCATATATGAAAGAGTTTTTTGTCTGCTGGATGCGCACCGCCCGGCTGGCGCGCCGGGTCTACCGGGAACGCGGCTTCGACGTTATCCAGGTGTGCAATCCGCCGGACACCTACGCGTTGCTCGCGTTACTCTATCGGCGGCGCGGTGTGCGCCTCGTGTACGACCAGCACGACCTCTGCCCGGAGATCTACCAGTCCCGTTTCGAGCGCCCGTCGCGGATTCTGCTCGCCTTCCTTTTCGCGCTCGAGCGCATCACCTACGGGCTGTCGCACCACGTCATCTCCACCAATGACTCCTACCGTGAGATCGCGATCCGTCGTGGCGGCCGGACCCGGCAGGACACGACGGTCGTGCGCAGCGGCCCGGACACCGACCGGATGCGGCCCGGCGCCGTCCACCCGGAACTGCGGAAAGGCCGCGAGTTCCTGCTCTGCTATCTCGGGGTGATGGGCCCGCAGGACGGAGTGGACAACGCGCTGCGTGCCCTCGACATCCTCGTCCACCAGCGCGGCCGCACCGACGTCCACATGGCCCTGCTCGGTTTCGGCGACTGCTATGACGATCTGCGCGCGCTCGCCACGGAGCTGGATCTTGACGACCACGTGACCTTCACCGGTCGCGCGGACCACGAGATGATCGACAAATACCTCTCGACCGCCGACCTGGCGGTCGGACCGGACCCGATGAACCCGCTCAACAACGTGTCGACCATGAACAAGACCATGGAATACATGGCCTACGGCCTGCCCGTGGTCACGTTCGATCTCGTCGAGACCAGGGTCACCGCCGCGGACATCGCGGAATACGTCGAACCCGGCGACATCGGCGGGTTCGCCGCCGCGATCGAGCGGCTGCTCGATGACCCGGAGCGGCGGGCCGACCTGTCCAAGCGGGGCCGGCAGCGCGCGGTCGAGGTACTGGACTGGAGCCTGCAGGTCCCCGGCTACGTGGATGTCTTCGACCGCATCACCGGGCGGGAGCGCCCGGCCGGCGAGCGGGTCCGCCCGAGGCCGGTTGACTGCGCCGTCCCGGCGCCACGCCGCCGCGAGCAGACCGGCTCCCACACGCCGGCGGCGGCATCTGGCGGCGACCACGAGGGCGACGAGCTCAGATCGGCGACGGGGTGACGGTACCGCTCTCCGCGGGCTCCGCCCCGGCGCCGCACGGCGCCGGCGATGTCCCAGCCAGCGTCGTCCTGGCCAGCGTCGTCGTGCCGGCGCACAACGAGGAGTCCGTCATCGGACGGTGCCTCGCGGCGCTCAGCGTCGGGCTGCCCACCGGAGCACTCGACGTGATCGTGGTGTGCAACGGATGCACGGACGGCACCGCCGCGGCCGCCCGTGCCCGTGGCGTCCGGGTGATCGAGACGGATCGGGCGAACAAGGCGGCCGCCCTGAACACCGGGGACGCGGCGGCCATGGCCTTCCCGCGTTTCTACGTCGACGCCGACGTGGAGGTCGCCGGAGCGGCGCTGCTCGAGGTCGCCGACGTCCTGCGCACGGGTGCGGCGCTCGCCGCGGCGCCCGCGCTGCGTCCGTGCATGACCGGGGTGGCCCGGCCCGTCCGCGACTACTACCGGATCTGGATGCGCCTGCCCTATGTCGCCGACGGGCACGTGGGCTCCGGGGTCGTCGGTGTCAGCGATGTCGGGCGGAAGCGTTTCACCCGCTTTCCCGAGGCCATCGCCGACGATCTTTACCTCTACCACCAGTTCAGCGCGGAGGAACGGACCACGGTGGACTCCGTCCACTTCACCGTCTATCCCGCGAGGACGGTGCGGGATTTCGTCCGGAGGAAGATCCGGGTGTACGCCGGGAACATCGAACTCCGCGGCCGTGGGCTGGTGCCCGCGGAGAACCGGAACACCGGCAGCGCGTCCTGGCTGTCCGTCGTCGCCGCCGATCGCCGGTTGCTCACCGCCGCCCCCGCCTACCTCGCGATCTCGGCGGTGGCGAAGCTGCTGGCCATCCGGAAGGTCCGCCACGGCGACCTCGGTGCCTGGGAGCGTGACGACAGCAGCAGGCGCCTTCTTGAGGAGACGACGTGACCAGGGTTCTCGGCTTTCTTCGTTCCCTGCTCGACGCCCGCGCCCTCCTGCACTCACTGCGGATCCTCCACTTCTACAACTACTCGCATGTCCAGCAGGTTCGCCGGATGATGATCGAACATGGTGTCCGCCTGGCGCCGAACGTCTCCGTCCGGAACGGGGAGCGGGTGGAGATACGGGCGTTCGCCCACATCGGTGAGCGGGTTTCGCTGTGGGCCGGTGACCGCACTGGCCGGATCGAGATCGGCGAGCACTCCCTGATCGGCCCGGGCACGTTTCTCACGGCCGCGAACTACGAGACGCTGCCGGACATCGTCATCGACAGCCAGCCGAAGCGGGAGGCGGACATCGTCATCGGCAACGACGTGTGGGTCGGCGCCAACTCGGTGGTTCTTCCGGGCGTGACGATAGGCGACAGCACGATTGTCGGCGCCGGTTCTGTCGTCACGAAGTCGTTGCCCGCCGGAGCGTTGGCCGCGGGTGTTCCGGCGAAGGTCATCGGGAAGCGCGGGGAGTCGACCCGCTCCGGTCGTGCCGTACAGGTGGACCGGCCTGAGCAGAACGGCCGTGCCGGTGCGGACGGCACCGGGCGGCGCCCCGGCTCCCACCCGGCGGGTGAGCAGTGACCGTCGAGGTGTCCGTGCTGGTCGTGTCCTACAACACCGCCGAGCTGACGGTCCGGTGCCTGGAGTCCGTCCTGGCTGAGCCGGCCGGGGTCGAGATTGAGATCATCGTCGTCGACAACGCCTCGACGGACGGCTCCCCGGACGCCATCAGGGACGCGTTCCCGGCGGTGCGGCTGATCGAGTCGGCGACGAACCTCGGGTTCGGCCGCGCGGTCAACCTGGCGGCCTCCCACGCCGGCGGGGACTATCTGCTCCTGCTGAACCCCGACGCCGTCGTTCTCGATCGGGCGGTCGCCGAGATCCTCACCTTCGCCCGCCGGAACCCGGCCTGCGGGCTCTACGGCGGGCGGACGCTGCGGCCGGACGGATCGGTCGACCCGAGCTCCTGCTGGGGGGCACCCAGCCTGTGGAGCCTGGTGTGCTTCGGGGTCGGCCTGTCGACGATGTTCCCCGGATCGAGGATCTTCGATCCGGAGTCGCTCGGGCGCTGGCAGCGCGACAGCGTCCGCGAGGTCGGTGTCGTCACCGGATGCCTGCTGCTGGTCAGACGCGACCTCTTCGAACGGCTGGGCGGCTTCGACCCCCGGTTCTTCATGTACGGGGAGGACACCGACCTGTCGATGCGGGCGCGGGCCGCCGGCTACCGCCCCACGATCGTCCCGACCGCGGCGATCGTGCACCACGTCGGGGCCTCGTCCTCGAACTGGGCGGCCAAGCACGTGCTCGTCCTCCGCGGGAAGACCACGCTGGCGAGGAAGCACTGGACGGGGTGGCGGCAGCGGCTCTGCCTGGCGATGATCGTTCTTGGGGTGGCGCTGCGGGCCCTGGCCGATCTGGGGTCGGGTCTGGCCCGTGGGCGGCCGCGGGCGAGCGACTGGCGCGCGCTCTGGCGCCGGCGGCGGGACTGGTGGCCCGGCTACCCCCCGTACACCGAGCCCACGGGCGGCGTCCCCAGCCAGTCGCGCGTCCCGCCCGAGCCCGCATCCGGCACGTGCCACCCGTCCCGACATCTGACGAGGCCATGAGCAGTTCGCTACCCGAGCGGTCCCTCGACCTGTGGCGCAGGGCCCGGAGCCGGGCCTTCACCCGGTTCCTGGCCGGGTCGTTCGGGGCGCTCGGCCCGCGTACCGACATCGAGCCGCCGTTCCGGCTCTACGGCGCCCGCTGGATGTCGATCGGCGCCGGCGTCCATGTGGGCCCCGGTTCGTGGTTCCAGGTGATCGATGGGGACGGCGAGCCGGCGGCGCCGGTGATTCGAATCGGCGCGGGCTCGTCGTTCGTCGGGTGGTGCACGCTGTCGGCCGTACGCGGTATCACGATCGGAGACAGAGCGATGTTCGCGCGTGGCGTCTACGTGGCCGACCATGACCACGCCTACCGGGCGGCCGGCGTCGCGATCCGGGACCAGGGCCACACGGGCGTCGCCCCGGTGGTGATCGGCGACGGTGCCTGGCTGGGCCAGAACTGTGTGGTCACAGCGGGCTCGACGATCGGCCGCGGCGCCGTCGTCGGCGCGAACAGCGTCGTGAAGGGGGTCGTGCCCGACTTCAGTCTCGCGGTAGGGGCGCCCGCCCGGGTCGTCCGGAGCTGGGCGCCGCACGGCGTCCCGAGCCGGCCGTGAGGCCGGCCAGTCTGTGCTCGGTCAGCTCGGGTCCGCGTCCCCGCGGCCGGCGACCTCGGCCGGCGCGATCTCCACCGGGCTCACGTCGGCCAGCGACGGGTGGTGCTGGTCTCGATCGGATATCACGGCCTCACGCAACGGGACGGGCCACTGCACGCCGAGGGCCGGGTCGGCAAGATTCACGAAGACGTAGCTGTCGTACCGATCGGCACTCCAGTGCTCGTTGACGCTGTACAGATAGTAGGTGTCGTCCTCGAGCGTCTGATAGGAGTTCGCGACCCCCTGCGGCAGGAAGACGGCTCGGTTCCGGTCGAGCTCGACGGTGACGACGGTTCCGAAGCTCTTCCCTGCTCGCAGGTCGACATAGGCGCAGAAGACGCGGCCCTTAACCACCGATATGTACTTGTCCCAGGGCTCGGCATGAAAGCCCCGTGTCACGCCTAGCTTTTTGTTGTAGGAAAGACTGTTCTGGATGACCCGGAAGCTCGCGGGAATTCCTGCGTCAACGAGCTTGGCGTGGTGGAACTTCTCCTGGAACCAGCCGCGCTCATCCTCGATGGACGTAACATCGAACACAAAAAGGCCCGGAATCTCGGTCTCGGAGCCGGTGAACTGCGTGGTAGCCAGGACGGCCACGGAAGATCTCCCTCTTGCGCCCGGTACCCGGGCAGCCGGAGAACCCGATGGGTTTTCTCGGCGGCCGAGCACTCCGATACATGGAAGTGTGGACGGCATGAATCGGCGGTCGATGTCGGACCGGCGCCGGCGGTGGCCCGGCCGCCGGCGCCGGTGGTGCCCGGCTCGGCCTGATGGACGGCGCGGCGGGCGGCGGGAGCTGGGCGGCAAGGATGAGGCGAGGAGGCGCCGCGCCACTGCGCATGACCGCGGACCCGGTAGTCGTCGAGGTCGGTTGAGCGAAACCTCGGCGGCCGACATCCGCGTGCTGAACTATATCAGCACCTTACTCACTCCGTCGTGGTCCTTCGGGACGTGTGGCAGGTGGCTTAGATCTCTTCTGGGTGCGATGTCGACCATGGGATGAAGTGTCGGCTGCTCACGGGTAAACCCGGTTCACTCGGCCCCTCCACCCGAAGGGGGTGGTGCTCTGAGAATGTCTGCAGTGGCCTCCTGGGCGAGGGCGCGGTGATGTCTGGTCAGGCCGGTCACCGAACCGCCCGACAGCGTTCGCCGTCCGGCCGGCGGGCCGACTCGGAGCCCGGCCGCCCGCATGGCCCTGGCGAGCCGGGTGCGGGATGCCAAACCGGCTCTCATAGGCCCACCAGAATGTGGGATGGGTGCCCGGGGTATTTGCGTGCGCCGCGCCCGGCCGATTTCCGGGGCACCGTCACGCGATGTCGGCTGACTTCTTCAGGCCGGCCGTGTCGGCCGCGTCAGGCGATTCACCGCGGGGGGTGGTCGGGGAAGGTGAAGCAGAGCACGTCTCGACCGGTCCGCGGCCACAGGTACGCCGTCTACAGTCACGAGTGTGATCACAGACGCACAGCAGGTGCGGTCGCGGTGGCGGCGCGCGCTGCGCTCCGGGGCGCTCGGTGCGGCGCTTCTGATCGCCGTGCTGAACGTGCGAATGATCGTCTTCCCGAGGATCGACAAGCCGCGTCCCGTGGACGCGATCTTCATGCTCGGGGGTCCGGGCGAACGGCGGGACAAGGCCGTCGAGCTGGCCAGGTCCGGCATCGCCCCGGTTCTGGTGGTCTCGATGCCCGGCACCTGGCGGTGCCCCGACGCGGCCGAGGTCGGCCGGGACATCCAGGTCATCTGCTTCTGGCCGGACCCGGTGACCACCCAGGGCGAGGCTCGCGAGGCCGGCCGCCTGGCGAGGATCCACGGCTGGCGCTCGATCCTGTTCGTCACGGACCGCTCCCAGGACAGCCGGGCCAGGCTGCGCATCGAGCGCTGCTACGACGGTGAGGTCCTGGTGGACGCCGTCGGGACCCCCCGACGGCAGTGGCCGTACCTGATCGCCTACCAGACCGCGGCGACCGTCAAGGCGCTGGTCTGGCAGCGCGGCTGCTGATCGACAGGCGGGCCGGCAGCGGTCAGCCGAGATCAGCGGCCAGGTCGGCAGCGGTCAGCAGTCCCGCTGGAAGATCAGCGCCTTGCCCATCGCGGCCCACTCGTAGGCGATCATGTACGGCCACATGCTCTTTGATGGCGCGACCGGGCTCATGAGCACCTGCCCCGAGTAGCAGCGCCCCAGCCGCAGTCGCGCGCGGGTCGTCTGGCTGGTCGAGGTGATCACGAGCACCGACTTCCAGTCGTACCGGGCGGCCGCGGCGGCCACCCAGCGTGACTCGCCCTGGGTGGTCACCGGATCCGGGGCGAAGCAGATCACCTCGACGTTCGGGATGGCCGAGGGGCACGGGTCGTCCGCCGTGGGCACCGAGACGGCCAGCGTCGGCGCGTACCCGGCCACGGCCAGGCTCACCGCGTGCTCGAAGCGGCCCGGGCTGCCGGCGAACATCACGATGGCGTCGACCGGGGCGGGGGAGTCCCGCCGGGGATGGACGAACAGCCGGAAGGTCGCGCCGAGGAACATGACGCTCACGACCCCGAGGACCCCGAGCACAGTGGTGCGCCGCCGCCCGCGGCCCCGCCCGCGGCCCGGCGGCTGCCCGGGACCTGCCGGTGGTCGCTCGCGGCCCGCCGACGGCCGTCCACGGGCCCCCCAGGGGTCCTCGCCCGTCCACGGGGGACGTGCCGGTGGTGCCGACATCGCGGCGCCCCCTCAGCCCGGCCAGCCGGCCGGACGGCCGGCGTTGGCATCCGGGCCCGACAGCCCGCCGGAAGATCCCTCCGGGGCGGGCGAGGCCGGCCAGCGCGCACCGAAGCCGCTGCCCAGCCCGGGCCTCGGCCGGCCCAGGCCGAACGGGCGGGCTGGGGCGTCCTGGGCGGGCAGTGGCAGGGTCGGCTCGGGGCCCGGGCCGGTGGCCGTCCCCTCTCCGGCCGGGGCGTCCGCGGGCCGCGCGCCGGCCTCGACGTCCACCCCGCCCGGCGGCGGGGCGTTCCAGCGCGGGTGGTGGAACGGCGCGCGCGCCGCTTCGCGGGGCCAGACCGTCCAGGACGCGCCGGACTGCCACTGGACGATCGGGACCTGATGGCCGACCTGGAGCCCGGTCGCCTCGTCGAGCCGGAAACGGCCCAGCATGGTCGTGGTGTCGAGGCCGCGCGCGGCGGCCAGGAGCGAGGCGTCGCCGACGCCGCCGCAGTAGCGGATGCAGCGCCCCAGGATCAGCCCCCCCACGTACGCCCAGGCGGCGGTCGCCGTCGGCGGGACGCCGTGCAGCGTGGCGAAGTCGGCGGAGAACTCCCGTGCGGTCGGGCCCGTCCCCACCTCGGCGACGCTGTCCGGGGCCCAGCTCGCCGGGGCCAGCAGGCCCTCGCGCAGCGCGCCCAGCGTCGCCGTGGCCTCGGCGCTCACCGCGGTGGAGAACGCCGCGGCCCGCCACGAGCGGCGCAGCAGCACGTTCGCGATCTCCAGCTCGTCGTCGGCGCCGCCGTGCACGATGAGGACGTCCGCCGGCGGGAGCAGCCGGGCCGTCTGCGCCCCGCGGCCGGGCGGGAACACGTTGGAGGTGACGTCGTAACCCTGGGAGCGGGCCGCGGCCTTGGTCACCGACGTCAGCTCGACCGCGAGATCCCCCGAGGCCAGCAGCGCGACCCGGCGGGCGTGGCGGTCCACCGAGCGGATCGCCGAGAGCACCCCGCGCGGCCAGGTGGAGGTCGGCGCGGCCACGTTGACGACGTGCGGGAACGACTGGCGCATGAAACGCGTGGACGGGGCGCCGGCGTTGAACACGACCCGGCCTGTCGCGCCGAGCGCGGCGAGCGCCGCGCGCGGGCCGATCGGGCCGAAGACGGCGGCGGGCTCGGCCGCCGCGGCCGAGCGCATCGCGCCGACCGGGTCGGGGTGGGCGTCGTAGGCCGTCACGCCCACTTCGTCCCAGGGCGGCGGCAGCCGTTCGTCACGTGCCCACAGCGTCATTCCGCGCAGCGCCGCCAGGCCAAGGGCGGCGTCCGGTCCGGTCAACGGCGTGACCAGCGCGACGGGGAGCGGAGTCGTCATCGGCAGAAACCCGTGAGGTCAAGCACTCCTTCAGAATCCCACGGCCGTCGGGGCGGCACACCCGGCGGGAGTCCTAGGATCTGCGGTGGGCAAGGGGATGTCGGCGGCAAAGACGTGATCTTCGTGCCGTGTCGTGCCGTGTCCTGCGGTGGCGTCATCGGGTATGCCTTCGGGTGTGTCCTCGAGTGTGTCTTCGGGTGAAGGAGCGAACGGGTGGCGAGGAACTCCGGACGCGTCGGTGACCCTCCACCGCCGCCCGAGCCGCTGCCCGTCCCGGCGGTCGACGCGCACTGCCATCTGGACCTGATGGGCACCCCGGTGGCCGAGGCCATCGCCGCGGCCCGCGCCGTCGGCATCACCCGGATGGTCTCCGTCGGCGTCGACCTGCCGACCAGCCGCTGGCAGGCCGAGATCGCCGCGACCAACCCGGAGGTCCGCGCGGCGGTGGCGATCCACCCCAACGAGGCCGCGAACGGCGTCGGCGAGGAGACGTTCGAGGCGATCGCGGCGCTCGCCCGCCTGGACGGCGTCGGCGCGGTCGGCGAGACCGGGCTCGACTACTACCGCACGCCCCCGGAGCAGCACGCCGCCCAGCAGGCGAGCTTCCGCCGGCACATCGCCATCGCCAAGGAGACCGGCCGTGCCCTGATGATCCACGACCGGGAGGCGCACGACGACACGCTGCGCATCCTGGCCGAGGAGGGCGCGCCCGAGCGGGTCGTGTTCCACGCCTTCTCCGGCGACGCGGAGATGGCCAAGATCTGCGCCGACGCCGGGTACGTGATGTCCTTCGCCGGCAATGTCACCTTCAAGAACGCCCAGGAGCTGCGCGACGCCGCCGCGGTGGTGCCCGCCGAGCTCCTGCTGGTCGAGACCGACGCGCCGTACCTCACCCCGGTCCCGTGGCGCGGGCGGCCCGGCGGCCCGTATCTGGTGCCGCTCACCCTGCGGCTGCTGGCACAGACTCGCGGCGAGGCCGTCGACGAGCTCGCCGCCCAGGTCGCCGCCAACGCGGAACGGACGTTCGGGCCCTGGTAGAGACCGAGGCGCTGCTCTCGCCGGCCGATATCCGGGAGCTCGCCCACGCCCTTGACCTGCGGCCGACGAAGCGCAGGGGCCAGAACTTCCTGGTGGATCCGAACACCGTCCGCCGGCTGGTGCGCCTGGCCGCGGTCGGCCCGGACGACGTCGCGCTCGAGGTGGGCCCCGGGCTGGGCTCGCTCACCCTCGGCCTGGTCACCGAGGCGGCGGCGGTGGCCGCGGTCGAGGTCGATCCGGTGCTCGCCGCCGCTCTGCCCGTCACCGCCGCGGCCCGGCTGCCGGCGGCGGTGGCCGCCCGGCTCCACGTCGTCGAGGCGGACGGCCTGCGGGTCGAGCCGTCCGACCTGCCGCCGGCGGTCGCCGCGCCGACGGTGCTGGCGGCGAACCTGCCGTACAACGTGGCCGTCCCGCTGCTGCTCGGTCTGCTGGAGCGGTTCCCGTCGATCGAACGGGGCCTGGTGATGGTGCAGGCCGAGGTCGCCGACCGCCTCACCTCGCCGCCCGGCGGGCGGATCTACGGCGTGCCGAGCGTGAAACTGGCCTGGTACGCGCAGGCCCGCCCGGCCGGCGCGGTGCCCCGCCCGGTGTTCTGGCCGCAGCCCAACGTCGACTCCGGCCTCGTCGCCTTCACCCGGCGCGCCGCCCCACCGGCGGACGCCGGACTGCGCCGCGAGGTCTTCGCGGCCGTCGACGCGGCCTTCGCCCAACGACGCAAGACGTTGCGGACGGCGCTCGCCCCCTGGGCCGGCTCACCCGCGCGAGCCGAGCAGCTCGCCCGTGCGGCCGGGGTGGACCCGGGCGCCCGCGGCGAGACCCTCGACGTCGAGGCGTTCGCCCGGCTGGCCCAGCAGGCCCGCATCCTCCCGGCCGACCAGCCCGCCTGACAGCGCCGGTCAGGCGGGGCCGGTCAGTCGACGCCGATCGCGCGGCGGGCGCCGGCCAGGACGGGGCGGGCGCGGTCGCGGGCCTTGTCCGCGCCGGCGGCGAGGATCGCGTCCAGCTCGCTGCCCGGGGCCACCAGCTCGTCGTAGCGGGCCCGCAGTGGGGTCAGCCAGGCGTCGAGCGTCTCGAACAGGGCGTTCTTCAGCTCGCCCCAGCCGGTGCCGCCCTGCTCGAGGCGGACCCGCATGTCCTTGACGGCTTCCGGGTCCGCGAAGTTCTCGTAGATCTGGAAGGCGGCGGAGGCGTCCGGATCCTTCGGCGCCTCGACCGGCGTGCTGTCGCTGCGGATGCCGCGCACCAGCTTGCGCAGCTGGGACGGCGGCGCGAACAGCGGAATCGTGTTCCCGTACGACTTGCTCATCTTCCGACCGTCGGTGCCGGGCATCGTCCGCGCGTTGACCCCGGACGGCAGCACCGCCTCGGGAATCTTCAGTCTGAACACGTCGCCGTAGAGGTGGTTGAACGAGCCGGCGATGTCCGCGGCGATCTCGAGGTGCTGCGACTGGTCCTGGCCGACGGGGACGACGTCCGCGCCCATGACGAGGATGTCGACGGCCATCAGGATGGGGTAGTTGAACAGCCCCATGTTGACGCCCGCGTCGAGGTCGGCGACGCCGCTCTCGGCGTTGCGGTCCCGCGCCGCCTTGTAGGCGTGCGCCCGGTTCATCAGGCCCTTGCCCGTGACGCAGGACAGGATCCAGGTCAGCTCGAAGATCTCCGGGACGTCGGACTGCCGGTAGAAGACCGTGCGCTCGGGATCGAGCCCGAGCGTGATCCAGGTGGCGGCGACGGACCGGGTGTAGGCGGCGAACTTCGCCCTGTCCCGGATGGAGGTCAGGGCGTGGTAGTCGGCGATGAAGTAGATCGACTCGTACGTCGCCGTCAGGTCGAGGGCGGGGCGGATCGCCCCGATGTAGTTGCCCAGGTGCGGATCGCCGGTCGGCTTGATGCCGGTCAGCGAGACCCGTGGCCGGTCCTGCGTCATGTCGGGTGATTCTACGGCCCACCAGATCGCGCTCTCCCCCAACGCGCCCCCGAAGCCGGGCTCAGGGGCCTGGCTTCGGGGGCGCAGGGGATCACCCCGGGGGTGGCCGGCGTGGTGGTGGGGTCAGGCGTCCCCGCCGAACAGGCCGGTCACTGAGCCGTCCTCGAAGACGGCCTTGATGGCGGCGGCGATCAGCGGCGCGATCGACAGTTCGGTGATCTTGTCGATGCGGGCCTCGCTGGGCAGCGGCAGCGTGTTGGTGAGGACGACCTCGCTGATCTCGGAGTTCTTCAGCCGGTCGGCGGCCGGGCCGGACAGCACGCCGTGCGTCGCCGCGGCGATGACGTCGGTCGCGCCGTGCTCCTTCAGGGACTCCGCGGCCTTCGTGATCGTCCCGGCGGTGTCGATCATGTCGTCCACGATCACGCAGGTGCGCCCGCGGACCTCGCCGACCACGTCGAACATCTTGACCTGGTTCGGGACGTTCGGGTCGCGGCGCTTGTGGATGATCGCCAGCGGGCAGCCGAGCCGGTCGGTCCACCGCTCCGCGACGCGCACCCGGCCGGAGTCGGGCGCCACGACCGTCACCTCGGACGTGTCGAGCTTGCTCTCGATGTAGTCCGCGAGCAGCGGCAGCGCGAACAGGTGGTCGACCGGGCCGTCGAAGAACCCCTGGATCTGGGCGGTGTGCAGGTCGACGGACATCAGCCGGTGCGCGCCGGCGGTCTTGAACAGGTCGGCGACGAGGCGGGCCGAGATCGGCTCGCGGCCGCGGTGCTTCTTGTCCTGGCGGGCGTACGGGTAGAACGGGGCGACGACGGTGATGCGCTTGGCGCTGGCGCGCTTGAGCGCGTCGACCATGATGAGCTGTTCCATCAACCAGGTGTTCACCGGCGCGGTGTGGCACTGGAGCACGAAGGCGTCACATCCGCGGACGGACTCCTCGAAGCGGACGAAGATCTCGCCACTGGCGAACTCGTACGCGTTCGTGGGGACCGGCTGCACGTCGAGGGCTCGGGCCACCTCGGCCGCGAGCTCAGGGTGGGAACGCCCCGCGAAGAGCATCAGGTTCCGGCGATTCTCGGTCTGGTATCCCACCGTTATCTCCTCAAGGCATGACTGGCGGCTCTGACAGGCGGCCCGTGACACGGACGGTTGCGGACGTGGACCGTTGATGTGTTCGTCTGCGGCTGACTCGTCTGCTGGTGGCGCTGCTGCTTCGTCGGACTCGACTGGCTCGTCTGCTGGTCGCGGTGGTTGTCGGGGGCCGGGCGGCGACCGGCGGCGGGCGGGTACCCGTCGCGCCGGGGCCTGGGCTGGGGTCACTGCCTGGTCAGGTCAGATCTACCCGTTCCGCCCGGGCATGGCGCAGGCGGCCGGGAACGAGCGACTCGGGATCAGGCGTCCCCTTCCACGCGGCAGACTGTGTACGACGGTGTCGATAGCCGCAGATCAGCCCACCTGCGGCCAAACGGTTTCTACGTTCGGCCTCGCGCGGCGAAAACGCCAGCGATACCGGGTCCCGGGGCCGGGCTGTGGTTCAACTCACGCGCCCGACTGCCCGGGCTGGCCGGGCTCCTGCCCGGCCAGCCCGGGCGTGGCCTGCTTGTGTCCGGCCGGCTCGGCCGTTTCCGCCTCATGCTGCCGGGCGCGCAGCGCGGCCTGCGCCGCGGGGCTGTCCGGCCGGCGGCGCAGCACCCAGCCCGGCACGTTGCGCTGCCGGCCCTCCCTGATCGCGAGCGCTCCCGGCGGGACGTCCTCCCTGATGACGGCGCCGGCGCCGGTGTAGGCGCCGTCCCCCACGGTCACCGGGGCCACCAGCATGGTGTCGCTGCCGATCCGGACGTCCGAACCGATCACCGTGCGGTGCTTGGCGACCCCGTCGTAGTTGACGAACACCGTGGTGCAGCCGATGTTGCTGCGCTCGCCGACCACCGCGTCGCCCACGTAGGCGAGATGGGGGACCTTGGACTCATCGCCGATGTCGGCGGCCTTCGTCTCGACGAAGGCGCCGATCTTGCCGCTGCGGCCGAGCCTGGTCCCCGCGCGCAGGTGGGCGAACGGCCCGACGACGGCGCCGGCACCGACCTCGGCGCGCTCGGTCACCGAGCTGACGACACGCGCTCCCGCGCCGACGACCGTGTCGATGAGGGTGCAGTCCGGGCCGACCTCCGCCCCGGTGGCGATCGTCGTGGCCCCACGCAGGTGCGTGTTCGGCCAGACGGTCGTGTCCGGCTCCAGGGTGACGTCGACGTCGATCCAGGTGGTGACCGGGTCGACGATCGTGGCCCCGCCGAGCATCGCGGCGCGGGTGATCCGTTCGCGCAGCGCGCGGCCGGCCTCGCTGAGCTGCACCCGGTCGTTGACTCCGCCGGCCTCGGCCGCGTCGGCGACGACGTGCGCCCCGATCGGCTCGCCGTCCGCGACGAGCAGGCCGACCACGTCGGTGAGGTACTCCTCGCCCTGCGCGTTGTCGGTGGTGAGCCGCTTCAGCGCGGACTGCAGCAGCTCGACGTCGAACACGTAGACGCCGGCGTTGATCTCCCTGATCGCGGCGGTCGCGGGGTCGGCGTCCCGCTGCTCGACGATCGCCCGCACCTGGCCGCCGTCGCCGCGCACGATGCGGCCGTACCCGGTCGGGTCGGCGACGAAGGCCGACAGAACGGTGGCCGCCGCGCCCAGCGCCTGATGGCGCTCGACCAGGCCGGCGATGGTCTCGCCGGTCAGCAGCGGGGTGTCGCCGGGCAGCACGACGACGGACGCGTCGGGCGGGAGATCGTCCAGCGCCGCCAGCGCGGCACGCACGGCGTGGCCCGTCCCGCCCTGGTGCTCCTGGACGGCGGTGATGACGTGCGGCGCCCGCTCGGCGAGCATGGCCGCGACCTGCTCGCGCCCGTGACCGACGACGACCACCGCCCGGGGCGCCCCGACCGGCTCGGCCGCGCGGAGCACATGCTCGAGCAGGGTCAGACCGGCGAGGCGATGCAGGACCTTCGGGGTGCCCGAACGCATTCGCCGCCCCTCGCCCGCCGCCAGGACGATGACAGCCGCCGGACGTGGCTGAGTCACACGAGCTCCCGCAATCTCGATGGACCTGGCTGCGCCCGACCTGCCGAGGGAACGACGCGCCGTGGACGGACCCGCTGACTCACGGTGAGCGCCGTGGGGTCGGTCCTGTTCGGCCGGCCCGCGGAGGGTGAGGCATCGGCTGTCAGCCTACCGAAGAGGCACTCCAACCTCGGCGACGGTGGGTGACTCCGTGCGGTCTGCGCGCATCGCGCGAACGCGAGAGCGGCAAAGAGGGAAATCTTTTGACTGGACGTATCTTGAAAATAAAGACGCCGTCTTGTCGAAACAATTTCGGCACCCCCGCGACTGCTTGTGCTCCGCCGCCACGACTCGAACGTGGACTAAGAGAACCAAAATCTCCTGTGCTGCCGATTACACTACGGCGGACCGCGGGTAAAACAGGGTTACTGCCACACCCACTCTACCATCGTGCCCGGCAACGGAAGAAATGTGCGTGGGCCTCCCGGCGAGTGTCTGTGGTCCCCCCGGTGTGCTGTGCGGATCAGGGCGTGTCCCGGGCCCGGCTCTAGCTGGAGCGGCACCGGGGCGTCGCGGCACGTAGTCGCCCCCCGGTCGAGGTTGTCGGGTGTATTCGTGTTGTGTCCGTGCGAACACTCTCACTGTCATCGGTTGATCCCGACGCAAGGTGATGATCCTGTCGCGAGGGGTGTCGGTGCGGAGGGGGGTGGAATCCCGTGGATCGGGAAAGATGCCATCCGTCGCGTGGAGGCCGTCGGCGAGGCTGGGCGGTCCGGCCCGTTTGCGTGGCGGACGCCGTGAATGGTGCCCGTTGTCATCCAGGCGGGCTAACGTGGCGACCAGAGGGTCGGCAGTGGGCGGCCCACCGCGACGGACGGGATGAAGCAATGACCGCTACCGACACGGTGAAAGCGACCGAAACCAGGCATCAGGGCGCGGCCGTGGTCGGAGGTGACCAGTCCGTCGCGGATGCCGGCGGGGTCACGTCGCCGGCGCCGACCGAGTCCCACACCACCACTCCCTCGATGTTCCGGGCGCGTGGCGAACAGCTCGTGCTCGTGGCGACGATCCTATTTCCGTTCGCGGCGCTTGTCGCGGCAGTTCCGTTGTTGTGGGACCACTGGATCACATGGCGGGACGTCATCCTCGCGGCGGTGATGTACGCGATCACCGGCCACGGCGTCACCGTCGGATTCCATCGCTATTTCACCCACCGGGGTTTCAAGACCTCCAAGCCGGTGCGTGCCGCGCTCGCCATCGCCGGCAACATGGCCATAGAGGGCCCGGTGATCCGCTGGGTGGCCGACCACCGCCGTCACCACGCCTTCAGTGACGCCGACGGCGACCCGCACTCACCGTGGCGCTACGGCACCGGCCCGGCCGCCCTCGCCCGCGGGCTCTGGCACGCCCACGTCGGCTGGCTCTTCGACGTCGAGCAGACCGACCAGCGCCGCTACGCCCCCGACCTCCTGGACGACCCGATGATCGTCCGGGTGAGCCGCTCGTTTGCTCTCTGCGCCTTCGTCAGCCTCGCTCTGCCCGCGGTCATCGGCGGCCTGTGGGGCGGTTCGTTCGAGGCCGCGCTCCAGGCCTTCTTCTGGGCCTCGCTCGTCCGGGTGGCGCTGCTCCACCACGTGACCTGGTCGGTCAACAGCATCTGCCACGTCATGGGCTCCCGGCCCTACCGCTCCCGCGACCGCTCGGGCAACGTGTGGCCGCTGGCCCTGCTTTCCATGGGCGAGTCCTGGCACAACCTGCACCACGCCGAGCCGACCTCGGCCCGGCACGGCGTCCGCCCCTGGCAGATCGACACCAGCTTCTACGTGATCAAGACTCTGGAGATCCTCGGGCTGGCCCGGGACGTCCGCTGGCCCGACCCCGCCCGCCTGGCCGCCAAGCGCGCCTGACCGGCGTCGTCCACTCCCCGCGCCGCTGGTCTCGGCTCTCGACCTCGGCATCTGTCTCGCCGCTCCGGCACCCGACCCGAGCCCCGGGTCGGGTG
>NZ_JALKFY010000678.1:27892-60976 GCF_023242985.1 Frankia sp. Mgl5
GTCGGGGCCCGCCCCGGGGGCTTGTGCCCCGCCGCGCCGCCCCCCCCCCCCCGCCCGGGGGGGGGGGCCGGAGCGGCCTCGCGGGGAATTATTCGATCTTGGAGGCCAGGGTGAGCCACTGGTCCTCGGTCTGGTCCTTCTCGCTGGTGAGGGCGCGGAGCTCGGCGTCGAGGGTGAGGATGCGCTCGTGGTCGGTGGCGGCCTCGGCCAGCGCCTTGTGCAGCTCGGACTCGCGACGTCCCAGTTTCTCGAGGGTCCGTTCCAACCGGGCCAGCTCCTTGCGGGCCGCACGCAGTTCGCCCGAGCTCAGGGCCGGACGTGCGTCCGTTCCCGACGCCTGCCCGGAGCCCGCGGCCGAGCCCGGCCCAGCCGGACCCCCCGCGCCGCCGCCCGAGCCACCGGAGCCGGAAGAGCCGCCTGAACCAGCGGAACGCCCCGAGCCACCCGAGCCACCCGAGGCGGTGGAGGCACCCGAACCGGCCGTCCCGGAACCTGGGGAGCCGCCCGCCGCCGCGCGCCGGGCCAGGTACTCCTCGACGCCGCCGGGCAGCATCCGGATCCGCTCGTCGCCCAGCAGGGCCCAGACGACGTCGCAGGTCCGCTCCAGGAAGTAACGGTCGTGGCTGACGACGACGAGGGTTCCGGGCCAGGAGTCGAGCAGGTCCTCCAGCGCGGTCAGCGTGTCGGTGTCGAGGTCGTTCGTGGGCTCGTCCAGGAGGAGGACGTTCGGGCGTCCCATCAGCAGACGCAGGAGCTGCAGGCGGCGGCGCTCGCCGCCGGAGAGGTCGCGCACCCTGGTCCACTGCCGGCTCGAGGGTAGGCCGAACTGTTCGAGCATCTGGCCGGCGGTGCGCTCCCGGCCGCGTTCCACCGCCAGGATGCGGGCGACCTGCTCGACCGCCTCGAGTGCCCGCAGGTCGCCGGGCAGCTCGGTGACCTCCTGGGACAGGATCGCCGGGCGCACGCTCGCCCCGCGACGGACCCGCCCCGCGCCCGGTTCGAGGGTGCCGATGAGCAGCCGCAGCAGGGAGGTTTTGCCGGCGCCGTTCACGCCGACCAGGCCGATCCGGTCGCCGGGGCCGAGCCGCCAGGTCACGTCGCGCAGCAGCGTGCGGTCACCGACGGTGAGGTCGACGTCCTCGACGTCGTAGACGTCCTTGCCCAGTCTGGACGCCGCGAAGGTGCGTAGCTCAAGGCTGTCGCGGGCGGGCGGCTCGTCGGCGATCAGCGCGTTGGCGGCGTCGATGCGGAAGCGGGGCTTGCTGGTGCGGGCCGGCGGGCCGCGGCGCAGCCAGGCCAGCTCCTTGCGTAGCAGGTTCTGCCGGCGGGCCTCGGTCGCGTCGGCGCGCCGGGAGCGTTCCGCCCGGGCGAGCACGTAGGCGGAGTAGCCGCCCTCGTAGGCGTCGACCCGGCCGTCGACGACCTCCCACACCTGGTCGCACACCTCGTCGAGGAACCACCGGTCGTGGGTGGCGACGATCAGCGCGCAGCGCCGGGTGGCGAGGTGGCGTGCGAGCCAGGCGACGCCCTCGACGTCGAGATGGTTCGTCGGCTCGTCGAGGATCAGCAGGTCGAGTTCCTGCACGAGCAGGCGGGCCAGCGCGACGCGGCGGCGCTCGCCGCCGGACATCGGCCCGGTCTCGTCGTCGAGCCGGTCGATCAGGCCGAGGCCGGTGAGCACGGCCCGCTGCCGCGGGTCGGCCGCCCAGACATGGTCGGGCACGTCGCCGACGACGGCCGAGCGGACGGTGCCGCCGGGCAGCGAGTCGGCCTGCGAGAGGGCGCCGACCCGGGTGCCGCCGGCGTGCACGACCCGGCCCGAGTCGGGCGGGTGCGTCCCGGAAATGATGTTGAGGAGGGTCGACTTGCCGGCTCCGTTGCGGCCGACCACGCCGACCCGTTCGCCGATGTCGAGCCCGAGGCCGACGCCGTCCAGCAGCGTTCGGGTGCCGTGCGCTGCCGAGACGCTCTCCAACGAGACGACGACCGGGCTCACGCGACGATTCTCCCCACGACTTCGACCGTGACGTCCGCCGCGTACTCGGACGCGTCCCGTGCCCGGAACGTGTCCGAGTATGCAGGCGGGCGGGTCACGCCGGTGACGAGGAGGGGGAAAGCGGCGGGGACTGCGCCGCGGAGCTGCCCGGCTCCCCACCCGGACCGGCCGGGTCCGCCGGGCCGATCACCCGTGCTCCGGCGACCGGGCCGTGGGCCCGCCGGACGGCGCGCGCGACGCCCATGCCGGCGAGGCTCGCGGCGAGCGAGACGCTCGCCGCCGCGTCGCGGGCGAGGAAAGCGCAGGTCGGCCCGGATCCGCTCACGATCGCGCCGATCGCGCCCAGCTCCAGCCCGCTCTCCAGCACCCGCCGCAGGGACGGGCGCAGCCGCAGCGCCGCCGGCTGCAGGTCGTTGACCAGGGCGGCTCCGAGCTCCGCCGGATCCCCGCTGCGCAGGGCGCTCAGGACGGCGTCCGCGGGCGTGGGCCCGGTGCGCAGCCGGCCCTCGGCGAGCCGGTCGAACTCGCCGTAGACGGCGGGCGTCGACAGCCCGCCGTCGGCGAGCGCGAACACCCAGTGGTACTCGCCGCGTCCGAGGACGTCGGTGAGCTGCTCACCGCGGCCGGTGCCCAGCGCCGTCCCACCGGTGAGCGGGAACGGGACGTCGCTGCCCAGCTTGGCGGCCAGCGCGACGAGGGTCTCGCGGTCGAGGCCGGCGCCCCACAGCGTGTCGCAGGCGAGCAGGGCCGCGGCCGCGTCGGCGCTGCCGCCGGCCATCCCGGCGGCGACCGGGATGCCCTTCGACAGCGTCAGGTGGACGGCCTCGCCGCGGATCCCGGCGGCCTCGGCGACCAGGTAGGCGGCGCGGACAGCCAGGTTGTCCTTACCGGTCGGCACCACCGAGACGGACGGCTCGGCGCCGGTGTCACCCGGGCCGTCCGCGTCGTCTGACGTTGCCGGTCGCGCGCCCTCGCCGGCGACGCCGACCGTGACCGCGATCGGGTCCTCGTCGGTGAACACCGGGCCGGCGCCGTCGGGCCCGGCGAGTGACTCCGGGGGGACCGACGTCGCGGTGATGTCGTCGTACAGCGCGACGGCCTGCAGGATCGTCGTCACCTCGTGGTAGCCGTCGGGCCGGCGTGGGCCCACCCCGAGGTGGAGGTTGACCTTGGCGGGAGCGCGAACGGTGACGGTCGGCAGGGGGCGGCCGGGTTCGGTGGCGCGTCGACCCGGATGCGATCGAGGCAACGGACGCTCCTTGGCTCAGGCGTCGCTCGCGGCGAGCGCACTCGGCATGGCCGGTGTTGGTCACCGGGGCCCGCGCTCAACGTAGGGGCCCGTGCTCAACTTATCGGTCGCGGCGGCGGAGCGGCTCTTGCGTCCCGCCGGTTCTGGCGCCTCCGGGTGCGTTCCGGTGTCCGCTACCCGCCTCCCGGGTGCCCGGCCGCTTCCGGCGTGGACGTATCAGCCGGTTCCGGCGGGACGTACCGGCCCGTTCCGACGGGGACGTATTAGCCCGGGCGGGGCGGGTATCTCGTCGGGTGGACGGCACCGGTGACCTTCCCGGCCACACCGGGCGCGGGCACCGTGACGCAAGAGGAGCAGCGATGACGACCACCACGCGGACGAAGGGCGCTGACATGGGCACCGCCCAGGGACCAATGGGCACCGCCCAGGGACCAGGTGAGAGCCGGCCCGCTGGGCCGGGGCCGGACCGGGCTCGGCCGGAGGAGGGCCACTGGAACGGCACGGCCGAGCGGTCCACGGCTCCCGCCCGGCGTACCTCCACCGAGCTGGTGACGGCGCAGGGACGGACGTCGATCGCGGACTCCGTGGTCCGCAAGATCGCCGGCGTCGCGACCAGGGAGGTGACCGGGGTCCACGCTCTCGGAACCGGTGGCAGCCGCGCGATCGGCACCTTCCGATCGCACCTGCCGGGAACGAGCCCCAGCGTGTCGCAGGGTGTGTCGGTGGAGGTGGGCGAGCGGCAGGCCGCGATCGACCTGGACGTCGTCTGTGAGTACGGCGTCTCGATCGTCGACCTCTCGCAGGCGGTCCGCCGCAACGTCGTCGACTCGGTCGAGCAGATGACCGGCCTGGAGGTCACCGAGGTCAACATCGCCGTGGACGACGTCTACATCGGCGACGACGAGGCGGCGGAGGCCCCGCCACGGGTCCGTTGACCGCGCGGGAGCCAGTACGCCCGGCACCAGCCGACCTGCCCGGTCTGATCGACGTCACCATGCCGGCTGATGTGGCCGGACCAGCTGACATGGACCGGGGCGGCATCGCCGAGATGAACGAGGTCGCCGCCCGGGTGCGTGCCTGCCCGGACGTCGTCCGACTGGTCGGCCGACCGACCGCGGGCGCGACGCCCCTGGACGGCATGGCTCCCCGGGACGGCGCGACGGCCGGTGCCGGGCCGAAGGGGATCACGGTTCGCGTGGTCTGCCGGTTCGGGCCGACCGTGGCTGAGCTCGCGGCGCAGGTCCGGGCGGCGGTGGCCCTCGCGGCCCCGGGCTGTCCCCGGATCGATGTGATCATCGATGATCTCGAGGTCGACGTCCCGGCCTGGGTCGGTGTCACCTGACCCCCGCGCCGCGCGGGCGCGGGCGGCGCGGCGGCGGTTCATCCTCGACAACCACCCGGACCGCGGCGGCGATCCCGAGGCGTTCCAGGCCGGCCTGCGGGCGTTCACCGCGGCCGGTGCCGGCGGCGGTCGCACAGATATCGGGCCTGGTGGCAGGCCCGGCGGCGGCCACGGTGATGTCGGGGGCGGTCCGGGCGGAACGAGGCCGGCCCCGACCGTGACCTTCTACCGAAAGCGTGGCCCACTCGGGCGGGCCCGTGCGCGGCTGGTCCGCCGGGAGGGCGCGAACTGGGAGATCGCGAACTGGAGGGCCCGGGCCGCGAACTGGAAGGTCCAGGCCACGCGGCCGAGACTGGGCATCAGGGTGACGCGGCGTGCAGGAGGCGGCGCGCGCCGGTCCGGAACGGGCGGCACGCCAGGTCACTGGCGCTGCTGGTGAGAGCGGGCGGCGCGCCAGGTCACTGGCACTGCCGGTGAGGGAGGACCTCGGATGCGATCGAGTGCGCTCGGACTGATCGCCGGACTCGTCGCGGGCCTCGCGCTCGCGTTCGGCGGGTTCGGCGAGTTCCTGATCGTCCTGCTCTTCGGGGCCCTCGGACTGATCGTCGGGAAGCTCGTCGACGGCGAGATCGACCTCAGCCGGTTCGACCGGGGCCGGTTCGACCAGTCGCGGCCGGGCCGGGACCGCGGTCGGTTCCCCGGCGGCGGCCGGCGCCGGGAACAGCCGTGAGCCCCGATCATCTCGGCGGCGGCGGCGGTGGTGGTCCGGGCCGGCTGCTGGTCGCCGAGCGGGTCGTGGCGAAGATCGCCGCGATCGCCGCCGCCGATGTGGAGGCCGTCACGGGCCCGCCGCCCCGGGTGGCGACCAGGGTCGCCGCGTTTCTGCGCGACGGCTCGCCCGGTGGCCGCCCGCGACCGGGTTGGCGGGGTCCGGGCTGGCGGCGGACCGGTCACGGTTACGGCCGGCGCCGGCCGGACACCGGGCCCGGCGCCCGGCCCGCCGACGGGTTCGGTGACCGGCCGAGCGGTCGTCCCGAGGCGACGGTGCGGGTGGTCGACGGAGCGGCCTGGGTGTCGCTGACGCTGTCGATCACCTACCCGGCCTCGGTGAGCCAGACCACGCAGGCCGTCCGGGACAGGGTGCGCGAACGGGTGGCCGCGCTCGCCGGGCTGCCCGTCGCCCGCATCGATATCGACATCCCGCTGCTGTCCGCGGGGGCGGGCCCGTGACCCGCTCGGCCCCCCGCGCGCGGGCCCGAGCGGGCGGTGACCCGGCGTGTCAGCGTGGCCGCTCGCGGGCAGGCCGAACCGTGCCGGTTGTTCTGTCCGTGCCGGAGACCGGCGGTGCGAACCCCCTCGGCGCGGGAGGGAGGCGCCATGCGGGCCGGTAATCGCGTCCTTGCGGCGCTCGTGGCGGCGG
Organism: Frankia sp. Mgl5; assembly: GCF_023242985.1. Lineage (NCBI taxonomy): Bacteria > Bacillati > Actinomycetota > Actinomycetes > Frankiales > Frankiaceae > Frankia > Frankia sp. Mgl5. The sequence continues at coordinate 33,900 of NZ_JALKFY010000678.1, forward strand.
TGCTCGCCGCCGCCGGCGTCATCACGCTGGTGGAGATCATCGTCGCCGCGGGCGGGCACGGGCCCGCTCTGGTCGACTGGCCAGCCTGGTCGGCGCGTCTCGGTGACTGGTCGTGGTCGAGCGGTGCCGTCCGGCTCGTGGGGGTGTGCGTCGCGCTCGTCGGCGCCGGCGTGCTGTTCCTCTGCGCCCGGCTGGGCGCGAGGTCGCGTTTCCGGACCCGTCCGACCACGCCCGGCGTGGCGGTGTTCGTTCCCCGCCGGGCACTCGCCCGGGCGTTGCGGCAGAGCGCGCTCGGGGTCGACGGGGTCTCGGCCGCCTCGGTCCGGGTGCGGCGGCGGCGTGCCGTGGTCCGCGTCCGGCTGCGGCCGCGGACGTCCACCGGCGTGGTGGTCGAGGTCCGGGCGCGGCTGGCGCGCAGGGTGGAGTCGTTCGGCCTGCTGCGCCCGCCGCGACTGATGCTCACGACGAGCTCCGAGCGCCTTGGTCGGCGTTCCGGCCACGGGCTCGTCGCCCCGCCGGTGTCGCCCTCGCCTTCGTCGGTGTCGCCCTCGCTTTCGTCGGTGTCGACGTCAACCTCGCCGGTTTCGGTGTCGTCGCTGCCAACATCGAACTCCCCGGTGTCGCCCGAGCCCGCCTCCGCCGCGGCCCGGACCGTGCCCGGGGTCTGGCGTGCGTCGTCGGCCGCCGCGGCACCGGGCACGAAGCGCGAGATCGGCACCGCCCGCTCGGGGACGCCCGGGGGCCGGCGATGACCCGCGGCGGCGTTCCGGCCCGGCACGCGGCTCCGTCGGCCGGCGCCGGCTCACCCGCGCCGACGCGCGCGTTCATCCCGGTGGTGGACCGTTGTAACCAGGTCCTCCTGGTGCTGGTCGGCCTGGTGCTGTTGAGCGGTGGAGTGCTGGTCCTGCTGGCCGGATCGGGTCTGTTCGGCCCGGCGCTCGCCGATCGGCCCGTGCTCGGGGGGGATGTCCGCTCCTTCGCGGCGCGGCACGGGTGGTTCTGGCCGGTCGTGGGCACGGCCGCCGGCGTGGTGGCCCTGTGCGCCGTCGGATGGCTGGTCGCCCAGGCCCGGACGAGCCGGCTCCGTGGTCTCTATGTGACTGACGACGAGGTCGGCGGGGTTCACCTCGACACCGCCGCGCTCGCGGACGCCGTCGCGGCGGACCTGGTCGCGAACCCCGTGGTGCACGCGGTGCGGGTGGTCGTGCGCGGGCGCCCGCGCCCGCCGGTGCTCCAGCTGGCCGTCGAGGCGGATGCCGGGGCGGACATCCGCGCCGTCCGTTCCGACGTCGAGGAGCGGGTGCTGCCACGGGCGCGCCGCGCGGTGGGACGCCCGGATCTCGGCGCCGAGATCGATCTCGCGGTACACGCCGGCCCGCCGGCCAGGGTGCGCTGACGCCGTCCAGGCGCCATCCAGGGTGAGTCGGCGGGCGCACCGCGCCGGGGAGTTTGCGCGCTTTCGCGAGCCGGGCGGGGGGAGCCGTGGCAGCGAGGTCGGGGCGACACGACACCTGTCGGGTGTTGACAGCGAAGCTTCCGGTACTGTTGAGGACCGCGTCCATGATGGCGCGGCCCCGCCGTCCGGCGCTGAGCCACCTTTCGCCGCTGAGTCACCATCTCCTGGTGATCGGCGGTCGGTGACCGCCAGGCGCCGAGTTCACATTGCTGAAAGGATGAGCGCCCCCATGTCCGAGGTCCGCATCGCCGCGGAGCCGCGCACCGAGTTCGGGAAGGGCGGGGCTCGTCGCACCCGCCGGGCCGGCAAGGTCCCGGCTGTTCTCTACGGTCACGGCCAGCCGCCGCGCCACATCGCGCTGCCCGCTCACGATCTGCTGCACGCGTTCAAGACCGACGCCGGCACCAACGTCCTGCTGACGCTGGAGCTGTCGGGCCAGACGGAGCTGGCGCTGCCCAAGGAGGTCCAGCGCCACCCGATCCGCGGCAGCTATGAGCATGTCGACCTGGTCCTGGTCAACCGGGGCGAGCACGTCTCGGTCGAGGTCGCGCTCGTCCTCATCGGTGAGGCCGACCCCGACACCCTGGTCGACCAGCAGGTCACGGCGCTGTCGGTGAAGGCCGACGCGGCGTCGCTGCCGGACCGGATCGAGGTCGACATCACCGGCCTCGAGGCGGGTCACGGCATCACGGCCGCCCAGCTGGAGCTGCCGCAGGGTGTCGAGCTCGAGGCCGACGGGGAGCTCGTCGTCGTCCAGGGCCTGGCCAAGCGCACGGTCGCCCAGATGGAAGCCGATCTCGGTGAGACCGCCGAGGGCACTGAGGGCACGGCCGCCGCCCCGGCTGCCTCGGCCTGATCTGTTCCGGCGAACGGATGGAAGCCCCTGCCGATGACGGGCCCTGGCTCGTCGTCGGCCTAGGCAACCCGGGCGCGAGCTATGCCGGAAACCGGCACAACATCGGTTTCATGGTGGTGGACCTGTTGGCCGAGCGCACCGGCGCCCGGCTGCGGTCCCACCGCTCGCGGGCCGAGATCGACCAGGTGCGGATCGCCGGGCGCTCGGTCGTTCTCGCCAGGCCGCGGACGTTCATGAACGTCTCGGGGCCGCCGGTGGCCGCCGTCCGGGCGTTCTACAAGATCGACCTCTCCCGGGTGATCGTCGTCCACGACGAGCTGGACATCCCGTTCGACGCCATCCGGCTCAAGCGCGGCGGCGGGGACAACGGGCACAACGGGCTGCGCTCGATCACCTCGTCGCTGGGCTCGCGTGACTACCTGCGGGTCCGGGTCGGCATCGGCCGGCCACCCGGGCGGATGGATCCGGCGGATTTCGTCCTCCGCGACTTCAGCCCGGTCGAGCGCAAGGCGCTCCCGCTGATCGTCGACAACGCGGCGGACGCCGTCGAGTCGCTGCTCCAGGAAGAGCTCGCGGCCGTGCAGAACCGCTTCCACGCCGGTTGACGCGCACCCGCGAGGGAACACACCGCCACCGTGTTCGCCCGCGGGTGCGCGAGCGCGCTGGTGCAGGCGGTATCGGTGATGTTCCGCTGTGCGGATCCGGGTAGGTTGGGCCGCCATGTGGCCGGTAACCGAGAGGAGCGTGCGATGCTCGCGCTGACGCCGGGCCGCCCGGTCGAGGGCAGCGCCTACACGGTGGTGGCCCTCGGCGCGCACGCGGACGACGTGGAGATCGGCGCCGGCGGCACGATCTCGCAGATGATCGCCGCCCATCCGGACACTGTGGTCCACTGGGTGGTCTTCTCCGGCAGCGGTGAGCGGGGTTCCGAGGCGGAGGCGAGCGCGCGCGAGCTGCTCGGCTCGTCCCTGGGCTCCCTGCACCTGCACGAGGTGCGGGACGGCTTCCTCCCCCGGGAGTGGAGCGGGGTCAAGGAGATGCTGCTGCAGATCTCCCGGCAGGTGACCCCGGACATCGTCTTCGCGCCCTCGCTCGGTGACGCCCATCAGGACCATCGCATGCTGGCCGAACTGGCCTGGCAGGCCTTCCGCGGCGCGCTGATCCTCGGCTACGAGATCCCCAAGTGGGAGAGCGACCGCGGTGCCCCGAGCCTCTACGTACCGGTGCCCGAGGACGTGGTGGCGGCCAAGGTGGAGCATCTCCAGCGGCACTTCAGCAGCCAGCACGACCGGATCTGGTTCGACGAGGAGACGTTCCGCGCGACGATGCGGCTGCGCGGCGTCGAGTGCGGCAGCCGCTACGCCGAGGCGTTCGACGCCCGCAAGCTGACACTCGCCTGGTGACCTGACCCGGTGACGGGGTCACCCCCGGTGACCGGGTCACCGGGGGTGACCGGGGGTCGGTGCGGGGCCCCGCCGGGTGACCCCGGAGCCAGCCCCGCCAGCCCCGTCTCAAGCGGTCTGAGCTGTGGTCTCCTCGGTGCGCCCGGCCAGCATGCCCCGGACCCGGTCGATGAGCGTCGCGTGATCGAGCTCGCGCAGGACGAACTCGCGCCCGGCCGTCCCGACCTCGGCGGCGAGCCAGGGGTTGTCCAGCAGCCCGCAGACGGCGTCCGCGAACGCGCCCGGATCGTCGGCGACCAGCAGGTGCTCGCCCGGGCGCCAGCCCAGGCCGCGGCTGCCGGTCGGGGTGCTGACGACAGGCGTCCCGGCGGACATCGCCTCGATCGCCTTGATGTTGACCCCTGACCCGGAGCGCATCGGGTTCACCGACACGGTCGCCCCGGCCACGTAGCCGAGCACGCTCGGCACGTCGGTGTGCAGCTCGACGCTGTCGAAGCCGGCCAGCCACTCGGCCAGGCCGTCCTCCGGACGGCGGCCGACGACCTGTAGGACGGCCGCGGGGTGGCGCACCCGGATCGTGGGCCAGCAGCCGCCCAGGAACCAGCGCAGCGCCTCGATGTTGGTGGGCGTGTCCAGCGAGCCGACGAAGACCAGGCGCTCGCCGGCCCGCTCCGTGTCCGCGACGCCGCCGGCCGCGCGGGCCTCGGTGACCGTGCTGGCGGGCAGGAACGGCGGCAGGTGGAACGTCGGGACGCTCGCCCGCCCGCGGCGCCACTCGTGGTCCTCCACGGAGATGTCCGCGATGGCGTTCACCAGCGGTGAGTGGTGCATGGCCTGCTCGGCGAGCCGCAGGCGGTGGTACTCGAGCTCGTAGGCGACCGCGCGGGGGCCCGTGGAGTTCCGGGCCAGGACGCGGAAGAACTCCGAGTCGATGTTGTGCGCCCGCACCAGGTGGGGAAGCCGCCAGATCCGCGCGATCTCCTCACCGAGATGCGACGTCCGGCAGCTGTAGCTGATGACGGAGTCGGCACGCGGCGGGGTGTTCTCCAGGGCCCGGCGCAGCGGGCCCACCGGGCGGGACGCGTGGGTGAACGGCCGCGGCGAGAGGTGCGCCAGCGGGCTGTCGTCCCGGGGGAGGCGGATGACCGCCGCGCCGGGGACGGCGTCCTCGTAGGCCGCGATGTCCAGATCGGTGCGGGACGGCACCAGGACCTGCATCCGGATACCGGCCGCCGAGGCCGCCGTGAGGAAGCTGAAGGTCTCCACCCGCCCGCCGGCATCCGCGGGGAGGAAGGGCTCCTCGACGACGACGATCCAGCGCTCGGAGTCGCTCATCCGAGTAACTGTAGTCCCGGGGCCCGCGACCGCCCGGCAGGGGAGCGGGAGGGACACCGGCGGGCATGCCGGGACAGTGGGTCCGGGCGGGGAGGGACGGGTCTCGCCCGGCCCGCGTCGGTGATCGCCCCGGTAGGGTGCCGGGGAGCCCATTCCGTCACCTGGTAGAGGCACCGCTACGGTTGTCGCATGACAGGAGCTCGTGCATTCGGGAAGGGCACCGCGATCGCGGTTCTCGGCGCGACCGCCGTGTACGGCCATGTTCTGTATCCCGCTTACATCGGGTACCGCAGTCGTGGGCTTGCGCCGTCGGTCCCCGCCGAGCCGGACGTGTGGCCGGGCCTCAGCGTCGTGGTCTCCGCCTACCGGGAGTCGGCGGTCATCGGCACCAAGCTCGACGAGCTGGCCGGTACGGACTACCCCGGCCCGATGGAGATCATCGTTGTCGCCGACGACGCGGAGACGGCCACGGCCGCCCGCCGTCCCGGCGTCCGGGTCCTGTCGTCCGGGGAGCGGCTCGGCAAGGCCCGCGCGGTCAACCGCGGTGTCGCCGCGGCCAGCCACGACGTCGTGGTCCTCACCGACGCCAACGCGGTGCTGGCCCCGCACTCGCTGCGCGCCGCCGCGCGCCACTTCACCGACGAGTCCGTCGGCGCCGTCGCCGGCGAGAAGCAGGTCGACGACCCGGCCGGCGCTCAGGGCTTCTACTGGACGTTCGAGTCCTGGCTCAAGCAGCGCGAGTCCGCGACCGGCGCCACCATCGGCGTGGTCGGCGAGATGCTGGCGTTCCGCCGCAAGGCGTTCCGGCCGCTGCCGAAGGACACCGCGGTGGACGACGCCTGGCTGGCGCTCGACATCCTCGAAAGTGGCCTGCGGGTGGTCTATGAGCCCGAGGCCTACTCGATCGAGACCTCCGCGCCGGACTACGCCGCCGAGTGGGAGCGCCGCACCCGCATCGTCGCCGGCAACCTCGACATGCTCTGGCGGCGCCGCGCCGCGCTCGTGCCCGGCGCGCTGCCGGTCACCTCGCAGCTGTGGGGGCACCGGCTCGTCCGGTCCTCGTTCGGCCCGCTGGCCCACGTCGCGCTGGTGGCGATCAGCGTCCCGGCGGCCCGCAACAGCTGGGGGGCCCGGCTGTTCCTGCTCGGCAACGCCGCCGGTGCGGCCAGCGCCGGCGTCCTGATGCGGGGCGGGACCCCGCCCGGGCCGAGCCGCCTGGTGGCCCAGGTCTTCTTCCTGCAGGCCGTCGCGCTCGGTGGCGTCCGCCGCTTCCTGGCCCGTGACCGGCCGGCGATCTGGCCGAAGCCGGACCGGCAGCCCGTGCCGGCGCAGCCGGCGGCGTCCGAAGTCGACATCGACCCCGCCAGCGCGTCCGGGACCGGTGCCTCCGTGTCCGTTGTGTGACTGTCGTCCGTCGTGAGCTGACCGTTCCGAGCGGCGAGCTGAGAGGAACAGACCCGTGCCGGACATCGCACCCGACTCGGTTGCCGACCAGGCGACACCTGCCGGCTCCACCCTGGAGAGACCAGCTCCGGACAGCTCAGCTCCGGACAGCCCCGCCAGGGTGCCAGCCGTGCCCGCCGTGCGGCCGGCCGTGGACGGCTGGTCGTTCGAGCTCCAGCTCGTGAGCTTCCACAGCCGTGACCAGCTCGAGCAGATGTTCGCGACGCTGCCGATCGACATGCCCGTCGTCGTCGTCGACAACGCCAGTGGCGTCGACCGGGTGGACGAGCTCCTCGCCGACCGGCCGAACGGCCGCTACATCGATTCCGGTGGCGGCAAGGGCTTCGCGAAGGCGTCCAACATGGGCATCCGCTCGTCCGCGTACGACTACGTGGTGCTGGGCAACCCGGACAGCCGGCCGACCGTCGAGATCATCAGGACACTCGTCGCCGACCTCGAGGGCGACCCCGGCCTGGTCGTGAGCGCGGCGACCATGAAGGGGCAGGACGACAAGCCCGAGCTCGGCAACGGCGGCTGGGAGCCGACTCCCCGCCGGGTGCTCATGCACGTCCTGGGAGCCCACAAGATCGCCCCGTCGTCGGCGCTGTTCGCCCGTCCGACGCCGAACCGGCCGATGAGCCCCGAGTGGCTGACCGGGGCCTGCATGGCCGTCCGCCGGCAGTCGTTCCTCGAGCTCGGCGGCTTCGACGAGACGTTCTACGTCTACAACGAGGACATGGCGCTGGGCCGGGCGATCCGCGAGGCGGGGATGCGCCAGCAGCTGCGCACCGACCTGCTCGTCCCGCACGGCGCCGGCGGCTCCGGGGCCGGCAAGACGTGGATGCTGCAGATGCGCGGTGCCTCGATGGTCCGCTACCTGCGCAAGCACAATGCCCCGGCGCGGGTGAACGTGATGCGCTCGATGCTCGTCGCCGGCTACGCGGGCCGCACGGTGCTCTCCCGGGTGCGGGGCCGCAAGGCCACAGCAGACGAGCACGCCGCCTACATCAAGGGCCTGCTGGTCGGCCCCCCGCCGCGCTGACGCCAGGGCACTGTCGACGCCGACGCCTGGACGTTCCGAGCGCCGGTGCGGTGTCCGCCATCCACGGGTTCAGTACGGTGTCCGCCATCCGCGGGTGTCCACGGGAACGCCCCCGCCGGGGGTGCGTGGGCCGCCCGCCGCCGGCCCGGCCGGGTGCGGTGGGACGGGCTGCCCTGTCCGGTCGGGTGGTGCGGCGCGGGTCGGCCCAGCCGCCCAGCCGGGCTGCGTGGCCCGACCGGGCGGGGGGCCCTGCGGGACGGGCGCCGTCGCGGGCGGGCCAGCACCCTGCTCCGTGACCAGATGGGCCGTGGCCCGGCCCCGGCGGCCCCGGCGGCCCAGCGCCGTGGCGAACCGGGCGCCGGCCAGCACGTACGCGAGCGCCCCGAGCAGGACACCCGCCGACGCCGCGAGGCCGAGCCCGGCGATCCAGGTCAGCGCGGACGGGCCGTCCCCACCCTCGTCGGGGCCGGCCGCGGCGACGGGGGGAGTGGCGGCCGCGGGCGGCGGCGGTGTCGGCAGGGCCTGGGTGGCCCCGTCGGAGGTGGCGCCCCCACCGGCCCTGCCGCCGCCGGCCGTGCTGCTGCCGGTGCGTGGGCCCGGTGCGGCGAGCAGCGGGTTCGCGTCCACGAGTGGCAGCTCGGCGGTCAGCGCGGCCACCGGCTCGACCAGCCCGAAGCCGTACTGGTCGTCGCGCCCCACCGGGCCCATGTCGAGCGCGGTGCGGATCAGGCGGTTGATGACGTTGGGCGCGTCCAGACCGGGCTCCGCGGCGCGGACGAGCGCGGCCACCCCGGCGACGATCGCCGCCGAGTTGCTGGTGCCGCCTCCGGTGTCGAGGCCGTCGGGCGACACCCTGGTCGGCACCGGAGCCCGGATGCCCGGTCCGGGCGCGGCCAGGACGGCCTCCGGCCCCTGGACCGAGCCGCCCCAGAACATCCCGCGGTAGTCCGATCCGGTCACGGCGATCACGCCCGGGATGTTCGCCGGGGAGTTCACCTCGGTGTCGCCCGGCTCGGTGTTGCCGGCTGAGGCCACGACGACCACGTCGTGCGCGAGCGCGTAGCGGACGGCGCTCTCCTCCGCGCTCGTCGCCCGCCCCACCGAGCCGAGGGACATGCTGATCACGCCCGCCCCCCGGTCGACGGCGATCCGCACCGAACGGGCGACCTCCTCGGAGTCGGCCTCCTCGCCGGTGGAGATCGGCAGGATCTTCGCCTCGGGCGCGACCCCCCACACAGCCGGGTCACCGACGTCACCGCGGGCGGCGACCAGCCCGGCCATGGCCGTGCCGTGGCCGTCGGGGTCGTCGTCGCGCAGCCCGTCGAGAGCGGCGTCCGCACCGACCCCGGCGCCGGAGAGGAGCTGCCCGCGCAGCTTCGGATGGGTGGCGTCCACCCCGCCGTCGATGATCGCCACGATGACGCCCCTGCCGCGGCTCACCCGGTGGGCCTCGGCGAGCCGGAGGCTCTCGTGGTACCACTGCCCGTCGGTGGACGAGAACCCGCTGGACGGCAGCCCGCCCGACGGGGAGCGGCCCGGCGCCGAGGCCGTCGGCGCGGGGGCGGCCCGGGGGGCCGGCCGGGCGCTCGCACCCGGGACAGCCGGCTGGGGCGTCACGGCGGCCGCTGTGCCGGCCGTGGCGCCGGGCAGCAGCACCGCCGACAGCACCGCCGTCAGCACCCCGCCGGCGACTCCGGCCGACGGGCGCCGCCCGGCCCGGGCCCCGCTGGCGCCGCCTCGGTGACCCATCACTACGTGACCTGCCTTCGGACGCTCCGCGCGGCGCGGACCGGGGGATGCGCATCACGCCACGAACACGCACACACCGTGCCCGGAGGCGAGCTTTCCACATCCTCGGTGTTGTGCGGTCGTTTGTCTGCGAGTCGACAGGCAGTCGGTTCACCAAGACACACGTCGGCTACATGACGTGATGTGGGTCATATCCGTACGGGGGGAGGGCGGGCGGTGCGGGTCAGCTGGCCGGGATGTCCCGGCGCCGCAGCCCGGCGAGACCAGCCGCGGCGAGCGCGGCGGCGAGGAGTGTGAGCACGGCCAGCGCCACGGCGGACACCGACCCGCCCGATGCGCCCGTGGTGTGCGTGAACGGTGAGACGTCCAGCAGCCAGTGGCTGGCGCCCGCGCCGGCGCCGACCAGACCGAGCAGCACGCAGGCGGACAGCGCGGCCCAGCTCATCGCGCACAGCCGGGGCAGCAGGCCGAACAGCGTCACCGCGATCGCCGCCAGCACGGCGACCGCGGGCAGCTGCCCGGCCGCGAGACGCACGGCATGCGGGAGCTCGCGCCCGACGTCGCCGCTGCTCAGCCCGTAGACCAGCCCGGTGACGGCGCCGGCCGTGAGTAGCGCGATGCCAGGGCCGAGAGCGGCGATGAGCAGATGGCCCGCCGCCCACCGCAGCCGCCCGACGGCCGTCGCCAGGATCGGCTCCGCCCGCCCGCCGGTCTCCTCCACGCGCAGCCGCAGGACGGCCTGGATCGCGTACCCCGCCGCGATCATCGCCATGATCGACATGACGGATGCCAGGTAGGCGTCGACGATCGCGCTCCGGCCGCCCAGCCGGGTGAACACGTCCCGCAGCGTCGGGTTGTCCCCCACGAGATCCCCGACGCCGTTCGCGACCCCGCCGAACACCGCGCCGAGCAGGGCGAACCCGGCGATCCAGGCCGCGAACAGGCCCCGGTGCAGCCGCCAGGCCACTGCCAGCGGTGACCGCAGCGCGGGCGTCGCGCCGGCCCGGCCCGGGCGGTCCGGCAGCAGGCCGGCCCCGAGGTCGCGCCGGGCGGCCAACCCGACGGCCACCCCGACGAGCACGGCGACCACGGTCGCGACGGGTGCGAGCAGCCACCAGCGCTGCGCGCCGTAGGGGTGGATCCGCTGGACGAGGCCGATGGGCGACAGCCAGGACAGCCAGGCCCATCCCGGGGAGTCGCCGCGATCGCCGGCGATCCGTGCCGCGTAGGCCGCGCCGAGGACGGCGGCCCCGATCCCGCGCGCGCCGCCGGCCCCCGTGGTGACCTGCGCGGCCACCGCGCCGACCGCCGCGAAGACCCAGCCGGCGGCGGCGAGCTGCATGCCGAGCGCCAACGATCCGGCCGCGGGCAGGTCCTTTCCGATCAGGGTGATCGTCACGACCAGGGCGACGGCGAGATCGGCGGCGCAGGTCACGGCCAGGGCGGCCGCGAGGCCGGCGTGCCGGCCGACCACGGTCGCGCCCACCAGCTCCCGCCGCCCGGCCTCCTCCTCGGCCCGGGTGTGCCGGATGACGACGAGCAGGCTGATCAGGCCGACGACGACGGGCAGGAACCCGGCCCGCCAGGTGATCAGCTCGCCGAGGCTGGAGCCGCGCAGGGGCCCGTAGAGGGCGGTGAAGGTCCCGTCGCGCGCGCTGGTCGCGAAGAACTCCTGCCGCTCGGTGGCCGTCGGGTACAGGTCCGCGAAGGAGACCGCCAGGACGACCGGGAGGAGGCCCAGGACGGCCACCCACACGGGAATGAGCGCCCGGTCCCGGCGCAGCGCCAGCCGGGCCAGTGCTCCGGTGCCCGTCAGCCCGTTCACCGCTCCGCCTCCGCGCGGCCGGGGTGCGTGCCGGCCCGGTCGTAGTGGCGCAGGAACAGCTCCTCGAGGGTGGGTGGCTGGCTCACGAGGCTGCGCACCCCGGCGGTGGTGAGCCGCAGCAGCGCGGCGTTGAGAGCGTCACCGTCGGCCTCGAAGCTGACCCTGGTGCCGGCCACGTCCAGCCCGTGCACCCCGGGCAGGTCCACGAGCCCGCTCGCCGGGGTGACCAGCTCGGCCCGGACGGATGTCCGGGTCAGGTGCCGCAGGTCCGCGAGGGTGCCGGTCTCGACGGTCCGGCCGTCCCGGATGATCGTGACGCGGTCGCAGAGCGCCTCGACCTCGGCGAGGATGTGGCTCGACAGCAGCACCGTGCGTCCGCCCGCGCGCTGCTCGGCCCGGACGACCTCGCGGAACACCTCCTCCATCAGTGGGTCGAGGCCCGAGGTCGGCTCGTCCAGCAGCAGCAGCTCGACGTCCGAGGCGAACGCGGCGACGAGCGCCACCTTCTGCCGGTTGCCCTTCGAGTAGGAGCGGCCCTTCTTGCGCGGATCGAGGTCGAAGCGCTCGAGCAGGTCCGCCCGACGCCGCGGGTCGAGGCCGCCCCGAAGGCGCCCGAGCAGGTCGATCGCCTCCCCGCCGGAGAGGTTCGGCCAGAGCGTGACGTCGCCGGGTACGTAGGCCAGCCGGCGGTGCAGCGTGGTCGCCTCCCGCCAGGCGTCGCCGCCGAGCAGCGTGGCCGTGCCGGCGTCGGCACGGATGAGGCCGAGCAGGACCCGCAGAGCCGTGCTCTTGCCCGCGCCGTTCGGCCCGAGGAAACCGTGTACCTCACCGGTGCGCACGGTCAGGTCGAGGCCGTCCAGGGCCCGGGTGGACCCGAAGGTCTTGACCAGCCCCCGCGCGTGGATCGCCTCGTTCATGACCGCCGCCGCTCGGGCCCGGCCGTGGCCGGGACCGGAGCCGTGGCCGGGACCGGAGCAGGGAAGCGGGCCAGGACCTGGTCGTAGGCGGCGCGTGCCTGCTCCGCCTGCTCGGGGCTGATCACGGCGCGCGAGTAGATGTCGACGAGCGCCCGGCCCAGCCGGACCTGACCGCCGGCGGACAGGATGTCGGTTCCCAGTGCCCGGGAGACGTGCCCGTGCAGGGCGAGCAGGCCGGCCTGCATCGCGACCAGTGCGGCGGCGAACGCACGTGGGTCGTCCGACCCGGCCAGGTGTTCTTCCGAGACCCACTTCTCCGCGACGGCGACCATGCGGTCGAACAGCGCGGCGGCGGCCGCGGAGCCGTCGATCAGCGACCGCGCCACATAGCGCTGCATCAGCAGCACCGTGGGATGGACGGCGACCAGGAAGGCCGGGTCGGCCAGCCGGCCACCCAGGAGCGCCTGCTCCTTGATGGTCACCAACTGGTCCAGCGCGTACGTGTCGCAGGCGTCGCGCAGCGCCTCCTTCGACCCGAAGTGATGGCGGACCAGCCCCGACGACACTCCGGCCGCCTCGGCGACCCCGCGGACCGTCGTGGCCTCGAAGCCCTGGTCGGCGAACATGCGCAGGGCCGCGTCGCGGATGCGCGCCTTCGCCGTCAGATCCTCGGGCGGCGGACCGGCCCGGCCGTGAACACCGCCCACCCACTCATCCGTCATCTCGCGTCGCCCGTCATCTCGCTCCTCCTGTGGTCCGAACCGATCGGCTACACAAGACGGCGGTATCCTACACGCTTGTGTAGGTCGCGTCCGGTATGCGCAGAGTGTTCGTCGTCAGACGGACAGGAGCACAGTGGGGCGTCACTGGCGGGCACCTCCGGCCCTCTCGGTACCTTCTGTGGTCGGAGCGCAGGGCCGTCGTCGAACCCCGCGTGCCCTCGTCGAGATCGGGAGGACTCTCGGATGAAGGTGCTCGTCACCGGCACGGAGGGCTACCTGGGCTGCCTGCTTGCCCCGGAGCTGCTGCGCGACGGCCACGACGTGGTCGGGGTGGATACCGGCTACTACAAGTACGGCTGGCTCTACCGCGGCACGGACCGTGTCCCGTACACGATCGACAAGGACCTGCGCGACCTCACCGTCGAGGATTTCGAGGGCGTCGACGCGGTCGTGCACATGGCGGAGCTGTCGAACGACCCGCTGGGCGCGCTGGCACCCGACGTGACCTACAAGGTGAACCACCAGGGGTCCGTGCGGCTCGCGAAGCTGGCGAAGCAGGCCGGCGTCCAGCGGTTCGTCTACATGTCGTCGTGCAGCGTCTACGGCGTCGCGACCGGGTCGGACGTCACGGAGACCTCGCCGGTCAACCCGCAGACGCCGTACGCCGAGTGCAAGGTCTACGTCGAGCGGGACGTCGCGCCGCTGGCCGACGACACCTTCTCGCCGACGTTCCTGCGCAACGCCACCGCGTACGGCGCCTCGCCGCGGATGCGGTTCGACATCGTGCTGAACAACCTGGCCGGGGTCGCCTGGACCACGAACGAGATCGCGATGACCTCGGACGGCACCCCGTGGCGCCCGCTGGTGCACGGCCTGGACATCGCCAAGGCGATCCGGTGCGTGCTCGCCGCGCCGCGCGACGCCGTCCACAACGAGATCTTCAACGTGGGTGACAGCGCGCAGAACTACCAGGTGAAGGAGATCGCGGACGCGGTCGCCACCGTCTTCACCGGCTGCAAGCTGAGCTTCGGCGACAACGGCGGGGACAACCGCAGCTACCGGGTGTCGTTCGACAAGATCGCCTCCCAGCTCCCGGGCTTCTCCTGCGACTGGGACGCGCACAAGGGCGCCGAGCAGCTGCACGAGGTGTTCAGCCGCATCCAGCTCGACACCGAGACCTTCACCGGCCGCGGGCACACCCGGCTCAAGCAGCTGCAGTACCTGATCGGCACCGGCCAGGTCGACGCCGAGCTGTTCTGGACCGCCCGGTGAAGCTCACGCCCACCGCCGTCGACGGTGTGACGATCGTCGACGTCGAGGCGTTCTCGGACGACCGCGGCCTGTTCGCGCGCACCTTCTGCCAGGAGGAGTTCGCCGCCGCCGGGCTGGAGGCCGCCGTCGCGCAGTGCAGCGTCGCCTACAACCGCCGGGCCGGGACGATGCGCGGCCTGCACTGGGCCGGCGAGCCGGTGCGCGAGACCAAGCTGGTCCGCTGCACCCGCGGCGCCCTGCTGGACGTCGTCGTCGACTCGCGGCCCGGCTCGGCGACCTACCTGGAGCACGTGGCCGTGGAGCTGACCGCGGACAACCACCGGGCGCTGTTCATCGCCGCCGGGCTCGCGCACGGCTACCAGACCCTGGTGGACGACACCGAGGCCACGTACCAGATGAACGTCCCGTTCACTCCGGGGCATGACCGTGGTCTCCGTTTCGACGACCCCCGGCTCGGGATCGCCTGGCCGCTGCCCGTCTCGGCGATCTCGGAGAAGGACCGCGGCTGGCCGCTGCTGCCCGCCGGCGCCCCGGGCGACGAGCTCGTCCAGCTCGGCCAGGCCTGAACGGGGGGGGATCCGCGTCCCGGGCCCGTCGGCAACGGCCATGCCGCTGGGCAGGCCGATTTCCCGGGGAGGGGATGCCCGGCGTGCTTGCGTCAGGTCAACTCCGTGCGTGTGTGACACTCACGTCACCGTGATGTGCGCCTGTCGGGGTGGCATCCCGGGCACGAGGCGGGAAGCGTGGAGGAGGCGGCGAAAGTGGCCGAATCCAGTACCTGGCGTGTTTGTTCGCAACGCTGAGTAATGTGGGGGTGGTTCGGGACGGCCGGACGGGTACGAGTGGACCACCTGGAAATCGATCTGTTCGCACGCCCGTCATGGTGATCTGGTCGGACGCGGTCGTCGGTGGGTCGGTGGTCCGTGACCGGTCGGCCGGAGGCGGCTGACGGCCGTCACGCCGACATCGTCATCATCTCGACCGAGGCCAGATCAGATCCGATCCGGCCGCAGCCCGAACTGTTGTCAGCCGAAGTACAGCCAGCTGAAGTGCCGCCAGCTGAAGTGCAGCCAGCCGAACCGCCGCTCACCGGTCACCGCGCGCCGGTCACCTCGAACAGGGGAACGCATGTCATCCGGAACCTCAGCAGAAGGAAGCCCGGCCGCGGGAGGCGTCGCCGCCCCGGTCACCGCCTGCCGATCGTGTGACGGGCCCGCCCCGCGTGTCTTCCTCTCGCTGGGTGACACCCCTGTCGCGAACCGGCTCGTGAAGGCGGACGCCCTCGACGCCGTTGACCCGGCCTTCCCGCTGGAGGTCGGCTTCTGCGAGCAGTGCGCGCTCGTCCAGCTGACCCACGTGCTCCCCGCCGACGAGATCTTCGACGCCGACTACCCGTACTTCTCGTCGTTCTCCGACATGCTCGTCCGGCACTCCGAGAAGCACGTGATCGACCTGATCGCGAGCCGCAACCTCGGCCCGGAGAGCCTGGTCGTCGAGGTCGCCAGCAACGACGGGTACCTGCTCAAGGCGTTCGTCGAGCGCGGCATACCGGTGCTGGGCATCGAGCCGACCCCCGGCCCGGCCGCCGCCGCGCGCAAGGCGGGCGTGCCCACCCGCGAGGAGTTCTTCGGGGCCGACCTCGCCCGCACGCTCGTCGCCGAGGGCCTGCGGGCGGACGTCATCATCGCCAACAACGTGATGGCGCACGTCCCCGACCTCAACAGCTTCGTCGAGGGCTTCTCGATCCTGCTCGCCGACGACGGGATCGTCGACGTCGAGAACCCCGGGGTCGGCGCGCTGCTGGCGCACAACGAGTTCGACACCGTCTACCACGAGCACTTCTGCTACTTCTCCACGATCGCGGTGGACGCCCTCATGCGCCGCCACGACCTGCAGCTCGTCGGCGTCGAGGAGTTCGCGGACCTGCACGGCGGGACGCTGCGCTGGCGGATGCAGCACCAGGGCGCCGCCGAGCCGACCGGGTCGGTGAAGGCCGTCCTGGACGCGGAGCGCGCCGCCGGCCTCGGGACGTTCGAGCGCTACGGCAGCTTCGGCGACGACGTCCGCGTGCTGCAGGGCGAGCTGACCGAGCTGCTGC
The DNA here is from genome assembly GCF_023242985.1 of Frankia sp. Mgl5. Taxonomy (NCBI): domain Bacteria; kingdom Bacillati; phylum Actinomycetota; class Actinomycetes; order Frankiales; family Frankiaceae; genus Frankia; species Frankia sp. Mgl5. Next base: position 50,018 of record NZ_JALKFY010000678.1, read on the forward strand.
GCTCGCTGAAGGCCGAGGGGAAGTCCATCGCGGCCTACGGCGCGGCGGCCAAGGGCGCCACCCTGCTGAACTCGACCGGCATCGACCACACGCTGATCGACTTCGTCGTCGACCGGAACGTGCACAAGCAGGGCAAGTACATCCCGGGCGCGCGGATCCCGATCCTCGACCCGGCCGTGCTGCTCGAGCGCCAGCCCGACTACCTGCTGCTGCTCGCGTGGAACGTGAAGAAGGAGATCATGGCCCAGCAGGAGGAGTACGCCTCTCGGGGTGGCCGCTTCGTCGTGCCCGTGCCCCGTCCGGTCGTGCTCTAGGAGAGCCCAACCCAACGAAGCGATGACATCAGCGTCGGCAGCCCCCCGGCTGCGCCCAGCACCCCGCGGCCCGGACGTCCTCGACGTCCCGGGCGGGACGGGGTGTCGGGCGTGACCGATCTCGGTATGGAGCCGAGGGCGCCCGGCGCGGACGACGCGGACCTCCCGCCCGAGCCGCCCGCCGGCGACGCCGACACCACGCAGTACGTGCCGCGCGCCCCGCGTCAGCCGCGCACCGGGCCGACCGGCCGGAACGACGAGCCCCAGCCCCGGCCTGGCGCGACCGATCCCCGGCAGCAGGGGGTCCACGTCGGCACTCCGCTGCCGCGGATCGTCCTGCCGGGCACGCCCGATCCGCGGGGCGCCGCCGATCCCCGCGGTGGCAGTGACCAGTGGGGTGGTGCTGACGGGCGGGCTGGAACTGATCCGCGCGGGGGGCCGGAGCAGCACCGGCCGGCTCCCGAGTCGTTCGTGGTGGAGAGCCGATCCAGCTACCGGGACGGGCGCACCCCACCCCCCGGTCGCACTCCGCTCCCGGGATACCGGCCCGAGGCGGGTCACACTCCGCCCCCGGGTCGGACTCAGCCTCCGGGTCGGACTCAGCCACCAGGGCACACTCCGCCCCCGGGCCGCACGCCAGCCCCGGGGCGTCCCGAGCCGTACGGGCGCAACCCACCCTCTGGCGCGACACCGTGGCCAGGCCATGCCGCGCCACCCGCGCACACCCCGCCGCCGGGACGTACTCCGCCGCCGGGCGGCGCCGTGCCGTTCGAGCGGGCTCCGGCCCCGGGGAACACCCCACAGGCAGGGCACGTGCCTTCCGGCTACACGTCTCCCGGGCAGGCGCCTCCCGGACGCACGCCGTCCGGGCACACGCCGCCGCCCGGCTACACCCCCCGTCCGGGCGGTACGCCCCTGCCGGGCGTCCGGCCGCCGGACGGGACGCCGCCGAGCCAGGGCGCGGCGCGCGCGCTGACGCCGCCGCCGGGCTGGACCCCCATGCCCCGGCACTCCGCCGGCAACACACCCGCCCCCCGCGGCACCCCGACCGACCCCGCTGCCCGGCACGACCAGCCGGGACAGGGCGAGCGGGGCGCCGCGCAACGGGCGGGCGGAGCGCCCCCGTCCGGCGGATGGGTTCCGCCCGAGACCACCGTCCGCATGGGTACCACCGGGCCGCAGGCGCCGCCTCCGCCGGGAGGCGTGGCCAGTCAGCCCACGCCGAGGCCCGCTCCGCCGAGCGGCTTCACGGTGGGCACGCCGCTGCCGGGGCGCCCGGCCGGCACCCCGCCGCCCGGCGCCGGGCCGGCGCGGACCCCACCACCGCGGACGTCACCACCGCAGACGTCACCACCGCGGACCTCGCCACCCGTCCCGTCGCCCGGCCTGCCGCCGGCGGTTCGGCGGGGCGATGACTTCATGCGGGTCGACGTCGCCGGCCCGGGTGCCGCCGCACCCCCGCCGGCGACCCAGCTCCCATCCACACCGCCCGCAGCCCCCCAGGCCCCGGCCGCCCACCCGCCTGCCGGGCAGTCGCCGGCGGACCAGCGCCAGGCCCCGCCCGCCGCACCGCGTTCCGCGGGAGTGCCCCCCGAGGAGCGCCCTGCTGGTGCGGCCGGCGCGGGGGACACGCGGCGATCGGGGCGCGGATGGTCGGCGACGGGGCGCCGGGAGCCGCGTCCACCAAGCCGGGGCGGCGGCGCGGCCGGATCGGACCAGACCGCGCTGACCAGCCGGGCCGGCGACGGCCGTGGCCGGCAGGGCCGCGGCGGGCGCCGCGGGCGGCAGGGCGCGGCCCGCAACCCCGACATCCACTTCATCAACGCGTTCACCGACACCATCGACCTGTCGTCGCTGCGGCGCCGGCTGGAGATGGAGGACGGTGCCGCCGCCGTCGACCAGACGGACTACATCCCGCGTCTCTACGGCCGTAACCGGCCGGAGTCCGACGCCGCGAGCACGCAGGTCATGCGGCGACCGGGGCCCGGAACGGGGCCGGGGCAGGCTGGCGGCCGGTGGGCTGGCCCGGCCGGCTCCGGGAGCGCGGCCGGAGCGGCCGCGGACGAGGGCGACCCGGCGGGCGGAACCGTCCGGCCCGGCCGGGCGCGCCACGCCCGCGGCGGAGGTTCCGGCACCGGGGCGCTGGAGGTGGCCGAGCAGCGTCCGGGCACCGGGCCGGCCGCCGCCGAGGAGGCCGTCGTAGGCGGCGGGTCGACGAAGGCGAAGGCGATCTGGACCCTCGCCGACCAGGGCGTCTCCAGCGCCACCAACGCCGCCGTCTCGCTCCTGATCGCCCGGCAGGTGAGCTCGTCCGAGTACGGCTCGTTCGCGATCGCCTACATCATCTTCTCGGTGATCATCGGGATCTCCCGGGCGGGTGGCTGCCTGCCGCTGGGGATCTCGTACTCGGGCAAGTCGGTGTCCGCGTTCCGGTACGCGGCCGCGTCCGCCACCGGAGCGTGCCTGGTCTTCGGTGGATTGCTGGGGATCGTGCTCGTCGGCGTGGGGGCCCTCGCCGGTGGGTCGGTCGGCTCCGCCCTCGTCGTGGTGGGCTTCGTCCTGCCCGGCCTGCTGCTCCAGGACGCCTGGCGCTACGTGTTCTTCGCGATGGGCAAACCCCTCGGCGCGTTCCTGAACGATGTCGCCTGGGCCCTGGTGCAGGTGGTCGGGCTGACGGTGCTCATCGAGCGGGGCGTGACGGCGTCGCCGCCGATGCTGCTCGCCTGGGGCATCTCCGCGTTGGTCGCGGCGCTGCTGGGGGTCGCGCAGGCCGGTCTGTGGCCGGCGCCGTCGCGGGCGCTGGCCTGGGTCCGGGAGAACCGGGCCAACGCGGCCAACCTCGCGGCCGAGTTCGTCACCGTCCAGGGCGCGCTGCAGGCGTCGATGCTGCTGATCGGGCTGCTCAGCTCCAAGGAGACGATCGGGGCGCTGAACGGCGTGCGGACGCTGCTCGGCCCGACCACCGTCATCGGCGTGGGCATCGTCAGCTTCGCGGTGCCGGAGCTCTCCCGCCGCATCGACATGTCCGTGCAGGCGCGCGAGCGCGCGGCGGTGCTGCTCACGGTGATCGTGGTCGGCGTCGGCGGCCTGTGGAGCCTGCTGTTCATCGCATTCCCGGTCATCGGGAAGACGCTGCTCGGCGCCACCTGGCCCGGGGCGCACCACATCCTCGTGTACTCCGCGTTCCACTACGCGGGGACGGCGCTGCCGACCGGGCCGGCCTGCATCATGTACGCGCTCGGCCGAACCAAGATCACGTTCCGGATCAACCTGTCCATGGCGCCGATGCTCTTCGCCTTCCCGATTCTCGGCCTGCTGCTCGCGGACGCCACGGGCGCGGTCATCGGGTACAACCTCGTGTTCTGGGGCATCGCCCCGGTCTGGTGGATCCTGCTGCGCCGGATCGTCCGCGAACACGCACACGGACGACCGGACGCCCGCGACGCGGCCGAGATGTCCGTCCAGGCCGGGGCGCCCGAACAGGCCGAGACGTTCGAGGAGATCGCGACATCCGACCGGGCCGAGAGGTTCGATCACACCGGGACGTCCGACCGGGCCGGCCTGCCGGCCGGGAACGTGCGGGTCGTCGAGCCCTCCGGACGGGAGGGCCCCGGCCGGGAACGGGCCCAGGTGTCGAGGCTGCCCGCGCTCGCGCCGCCATCACCACCATCCGGTCGTCCGAGCCGCGGCGAGGCGGTACATGCCAGGCCGGCACACGGCGGCGAGGCGCACGGAACCCCCGCGCGCGGCGGCGCGGGCGCTGGCGGCGCGGGCTCCGGTGGGGCGGCGCAGGAGGACGTCGAGCGGACCACGGTTCTGCAGGGCCCGCCCCCGCGCGGAAGCTCCGTTGAGGTGTCGCCGCAGGCCGGTGAGCGGGACCGCGATGATCCTGAGCCGCTGGACCTGCTCGAACCGGAACAGCGCGGCGGTGCCGACGGACCGCGAGCCGGCGGGCGAAACCCTGGCCGCTAGCCTGCGCTCACGCTACGAGTCGCTTACTTTGCGCTATCGGCTATGCTCACAAATCGGTTCCGTCAGATCTTGGCCGTGGTCCGATGACCGGGCCGGACGCTCCTGTGGGGGGCCCAAATTGACTCCGCTTCACCTGCCGCCCAAAGGGCTTGCGTCAGCGTCCGCCCAGGCGCGGCTGACCGGCACCTCGCCACGCGCCTGCCCTGAGGCGGGCGCCGCGTGAGCCGCTCCTCTCAGCAGGGCACGGAGTCCGGCCGGGCCCCATCAGCCCCGTCGCTGATCCGCATCCTGAAGCCGCGCTGGATGGTGATCGCCATCTCGGTGGTCATCCTGTCCGCGCTGGCGATGATCATATCCAAGCAGCAGGCGGCGACGTTCCAGGCGAGCTCGCGTATCTTCCTCGACACCTCGGACCAGACCCTTGGCGCGAACTCGGTCGACGCGGGCCGCTTCGTGCAGACCCAGGCCCAGCTCGCGACCTCGACAGCGACTCTGGACGAGATCGCCGCCAAGCTGAAGACCACCCGAGCCGACGTCGCGGACCGCCTGACGACGACCCCGTCGGACGAGGGGTACTTCTTCACGATCACCGGTACCGGCACCAGCGAGCAGGCCGCGATCGACTTCGTCAACGCCGCGACGGCCGCCTACACCTCCCAGCTCGGGAAGTCCGGCGCCGGTGACGAGACGTTGGTCGACACGCTCACCAGGATCCGGAACGAGAAGGCAACCCAGCTCCAGGGCCTCGACCAGCAGGCCCAGACCCAGGAAGGCGGGGCGTCGGACCCCGGGCTGACGAACCAGCGTCTCGTGCTCCAGGACGAGGTGAAGGCGCTCAACACCCGGATCACCGAGGCCGGTGTGAACGTCGCCGCGGCGCCCACCACGATCCGGCTCGCCGAACCGTCGCGGTCGGAGGGGCAGGTCGCGCCGAGTCTGTTCCGCAACGTCCTCGTCGCGGCGCTGCTCGGCCTGTTCGGCTCCGCGGCCGGGCTGTGGATCATGTACCAGCGGCGCCCGACCATCCTCGACCCGCACAACTCGGCGGACCTGATGGGCGTGCCGCTCATCGCGGACCTGCCGGCGAGCCGGACGAGCGCGAACGCGGCGGAGACACTGGTCTCGGCCATGTCGGCGGTGATGTCACCCACCAGCAAGGTGGTGGCCTTCACCCCGGCGTCCCGGACGGACCTCAGCTCCGAGCTGGTCGCGGCCGTCGCCGCCGCCTGGTCGGACGACCAGGGCGTGGTGCTGATCCTCGACACCTCGGCGCAGTCGGAGGTCCGCGCGTCGCTGGAGGGGCTGCCCCGGCCCACCTCGGCCGAGCTGCCCCGCTGGGCGCACGAGCCGACCTGCCTGGCCCGCTCCTCGGGGACGGGCCGCGGCCACATCCTCTACAACCGGGTCTCGCCGGCCCGGGCCGCCCGCCCGGGGGGCCTCGCGCCCATCCTGGCCGACCGCGCGCCCGTGGTGGACCTCGTCATCCTCGTCACCGCCGCGCTCGCGGACCTGCCGATGACCGCCGCCTCGGCGATCCAGGCGGACGCCGTCGTCGTCATCACCTCGCCCGACACCAACCTCAAGGAGCTCGAGCAGGTGCCGCGCGACTGGCCGGCCCTGGCCGAGCGGGTCGTGGGTGTCGTGCACGACGGCCGCACCGCGGTGCGCCGCAACGCGGGCGGCGGGCGCGGCTCCTCGCAGGCCGCGGTCGAGTCGATCACCTCGGCCTCCCCGGTGGGCGGCGAGGCGGCCAGCCGTGCCCCCCGCGACACCGAGGCGACGGACCGCTACGCGCGCCCCGCGAAGCGCTGAGTCAGGCAGTACCGGCAGCAGGCAACACAGACACCACAAGAGGCAGCCGCCGCCCGAGGTACGAAGGACGGGTGGCGGTCAGGCCCCGCCAGGCACGGTAAGAGGCACCACCCCCACAAGCCCGGGACCCACGGGTGGCGGGGACGCTGGACCGCACCGAATGAGGGGCGGGCCGGCCGGGATTTGGCAGAGTCCCGGCCGGCCCGCCCCTCGCTGTTTCCGTGCCTGGGAACCCGCCGGTCCGGGCTGGGAGATGCGTACGCCCGAAACGATCGTGCTCGGGCCGGCGGGGGCAGGCTGGGGTGGCGCAGGCACGGGTCGGGCCGGGCCTGGGCGGCGCTGACCCGGGGCCAGGGCCGGGGCGCGGGGGCCGGGCGGCGTAGGCCCAGGGCTGGGGCGCGGGCCATGCGCGGAAACGGGTGAATATCTATCGCTTCCGGCCTTCTCCGTGGTCCCCAGCGCCCCTACGCCCGTCGCCGGCTCGATGGCGCGGCCGCCACGAGCAGCGGTCGATCCTGGTGTTCCGCGGAACCGGAACGCGCTCAGACCGCGACCACCCCGAACCGCAGCCGAACTTGGCGCTCCGCCAACGACGAGGACACACCCGGATGCTGTCGCAGTGCCAGGGGATGCCCTCGAAGGGCTTCAGACGGAGCGCTGGGCCGGCGTCAGGCGACCGGGCGGTGGTGGTGAGCCGGGATCGGCCGGGGGGCTTTCCCTGCTTCGGCTCCAGCGTTCGTCCTCCGGCGTGGCGGTGAACCACGAGACCAGCAGCATGCCGAGCGCGGTGACCACCGGGCTCAGTAGACCACCGGACAGAATGCTGTAGAAGACGATGACCGACCCGGACAATACGAACGACGGCGAACCGCGTACGAACATGGCCATGACGAACGCCAGGAACGCCACCGTCCCGATCACGCCGTACTCCAGTACCAGTTTCGGGAGGAGAGCGTAGTTCAGCGGCAGGCTGGTCTTCAGGTAGAAGGCCGCGGCGTCCCGGTCGGCGAATCCGGGGCCGGAGCCGAACAGGACCGTCAGCGGATCCTTGTCCAGCGCCTCCCAGGTGCGGGTGTAGGGCTGGACGAACCGCAGGCTTCCGCTGGAGTTGTTCGACGATGTCTCGGTCGCCCGTTGGGCGAAGATATCGGCCGCCGGGGTGAAGCTCAGGATGAGGACGACGATGCTCACGCCGACCAGCGCCGTCGTGGCGAACCGGGCGCCCTTGTGTACCGACAGCAGTACCAGGGCGGCGGCCAGCAGCAGGACCCCGGTACCCGAGACCGTGGAGAGCAGGGCGAGCACGTACATCACGTATCGCCACCAGCTGCCGCCGCGCAGGACACAGACGACGATGCCGAACCCGAGGAACTGCGAGCAGAAGGACGGCTCGAGGGAGATGAAGGCGTTCGACTTGTAGAGGTGCGATCCGTACTGGACCGGGTAGCTCGTGTTGAACCCGTGCATCCGGAAGTCGGCCGGGATGAAGCTCAGGACGTCGGTGTACTGCCAGCCCACGAGCTGGATCGCGAACTGGAACAGCGCGATCCCGGCGAGGATCGTCGTGAGGTTCACGAACCGGTCGAGCAGCTTGGGGAACAACGCGCGCGAGTCGGCGGGGGCGAGCCCGAAGCACAGCGGGATGTAGGTGCCGAAAAGCAGGATGAGCGAGGTGAGGGCCGTGTCGTCGAGCTCGCGTAGAAAGGACACCAGGCCGGCCGCGCAACAGGCGGTCATGGCGAGCAGGTAGGCGCGCAGGCGGCCGACGTTCACCTGGATGTCGCCGCGGCTCATCATCACGATCACGCCGACGATGGTGATCGGCAGGATGAGCTGGAGCTGGGCGCCCGCCACGGGGATGGCGAGCCTCTGCAGAAAGATGTTGCAGAACAGCAGGACCGTCAGGGTGTTGAGGATCCGCGCGTTCTCCGGGCGCCGGTCGGCGGCCTCCGAGGTGGGGATCACCCACGAGCGTGGAATCCTCGTGGTGAGGGTGGTGGTGACCACCAGTTCCCGCCCCCGTTCCTGCTGCGTCGGATGTCTCGCCCGCGCCGTCGTCCCCGGCCGGGACAACCGCTTCAACGCCACCGCCCACCGGGTACGGCCGGTCGCTCTCGCACTACCGGGCCGCCTCGGGGGCCGGTCGGCCCCACCCCGTTGGTTGGTGCACCACCGGTTGGTCCCACCCGGGTCATGCGGGGGGTGCGGACGGCGGGTCAGTGGTCGGCGGTGTTCTCCCACCCGAGGGTCTGGCGTCGGCTCGGGGCGACAGTGTATCCGTGGGCGGATTGCCCTCTCGTGCGGCCCGCTCGGGCCTTACGCGACCGGGTATCGTTAGTAAACCTCACGTGGCGTCATGGTTACGACAGGTGGCGGCGGGGGAGCATGTCGTATTGATCTACCGGTCCCGTGAATAATGAGCGAGTAGCAAGAGGCGCAAGGAACTGACCATGCTGCGCGCCTCGCCGGGGAACCGGTCGGGCTCGCACCCCGTTGGGCGGTCAGGGGGCAGGAAACGGACGTCTCCGGCGGCGTGACCGGCCCGCTGGCCGAGCTGATCGGCCTCGGGGCGCGGGTGCCCCGTTCGTCGGGAGGCGAGCGAGCAGGTCCGGCGCGGGCCTCGTTCAGTAGCGGGCGTGGTCCGGCAGTGGGCCGGAGACGGCCAGGTCGGTGTGGCCACGTCGGCGCGGGCGTGGCCGGGGCGGAGCACAACCGGGATCGCGGTCTGCGGTGCTCCGTCGATCTTTCGTCATCAGACAGTCACCAGGGCGCGGGCGGCGCGTCGTCGACGGAGGTGGGGGCGTGGAACATCGCCGTGGGGATGCCGGCGACCCAGGTTCTTCGTCCGGCGAGGAACCACCGCGGGACTCGTCCGACGACTACGCCGGTAACGCCCAGTACGCCGGCGACGTCCAGGCATCCGGGTCGCCGCGGGCAGGCGGCCGTCGCGGCCCTCGCTCCAAGTGGGCGGCGGGTCCCGCCGGCGGCCAGCCGGGGCGCCGGCGCCGCGTCCTGCTGCTCGGGGGCATCGGCGCGGCGATGGCCGTGGTCCTGCTGGCGGTCGGGATCGTCGTGCTGACCGGTGGGGAGGACGAGCCCCCGACCACGCATCCGACGACCGGCGGCGTGAGCTGGGTCTCCGGTGCCAACGCCAACCCGCCGAACGACCTCGCCGGCTGGGAGAAGTGGATCGGCCGGCCCACCGACATCGCGATGGTCTTCACCGCCCGGACGAACTGGCAGACCATCACCCAGGCCGACTGGCCGATGTCCGACTTCCGCCCCGAGACCTACCCGGGCAAGCTCTCCGTCGCCCAGCCGCTGTTCCCGCAGAGCGGCAGTGAGGCGGCGTGCGCCCGCGGGGACTATGACAGCCACTGGCGCGACTTCGGCACCACGATGATCCGCAACGAGCGGCCGGACGCGATCGTCCGCCTCGGCTGGGAGTTCAACGGCGACTGGTTCTGGTGGCATCCTCGCGACACCGTGGCCTGGAAGACCTGCTTCCGGCGGGCGGTCGCCGCGATGCGGTCCACCGACCCCCAGGTCAAGATCGACTGGAACATGACCGCGCACCGGGACACCATGCCCAACGGCGACAACGTCTGGGACGCCTACCCCGGCGACGACGTCGTCGACATCATCAGCATCGACGCCTACGACTCCTACCCGGCGTCGCCCACGCAGAAGATCTTCAACAGCCAGTGCAACCGGGCCTCCGGCGCGTGCTCGGTGGCGGCGGCCGCACGCGAGCGCGGCAAGCAGTTCGCCGTCCCCGAGTGGGGCCTGGTCCGCTCCACCGGCGGCGGCGGCGACAACCCGTTCTACGTGGAGAAGATGTACGAGCTGTTCGTCGCCAACCGCGACATCCTGGCCTACGAGGGCTACTACAGCGCCTCACCGGCCGAGACCGAGAACGTCGGCTCGTCGCTGCACAACCCGACCGCGAACCCGGAGAGCGCCAAGCGGTACCTCGAGCTGTTCGGGCCACGGGTGAGCGCCGCCCAGGCCGGCGCCGGGACCTCGACCCCGGCCGGAGCCGCCCCGCTGGGCGGCGACCCCGGCTCCTCCTGACCACCCGCTCCGCCCCGCGGCTCGGCCGGGGCGGAGCCCGGTCCGGCCTCCGCGGATCGGGCTAGTAGCTCTTCTTGGCGGGGCGCAGGTGTAGTTCGGTGATCTCGGCGGTGCGGGGGAGACGGGTCAGGTAGGTGACCAGGCCCGCCACGTCCTCGGCCTGGATCAGCAGCTCGGGCCGGTAGGGCCGGCCCTCGCGCAGGAAGATGGTCTCCTGGCGCGGCGTCGCCGTCCGGCCGAGGTGGATGGACACCACCCGGATGCCGTCGGCGTTGACCTCCTGGCGCAGGCTGTCCGCGACCGCCCGCATCGCGTGCTGGGTGGCCGCGAACTGACTGGTGCCGGCACCCGCCCGGACCCCCTGCGACGAGTTCATGACGATCACGTCGGCGCCCGGCTCCTCCGCCGTGCCCGACGCCTCGGGCGCGCTTTCCGACGCCGCCGCGCGCAGGGCGGGGAGCAGGCGCTGGGTGAGGGCGAACGGGCCGCGGACGTTCGCGGCGTACTGGGTGTCGAAGTCGTCGACGGAGGCGTCCTCGATCCGGGAGGTGAGGTAGCCCCCCGCGCTGTGGACGAGCAGGTGCACCCGGCCGTATCGGCTGACGGTGTCCGCGGCGAACCGGTCCACCGCGGCGGTGTCGGTCAGGTCGAGGCGCACCGGCACGAGCGTCCCGGCGCCGGGCGCCACCGAGGTGGCGCCGGAGGCCGTGCCGTCGGTCGGGTCGGCCGCGCCCGCCTCCTTGGCCAGGGCGTCCAGGCGGGCCTGGTCGCGGCCGAGGGCCAGCAC
>NZ_JALKFY010000020.1:0-314 GCF_023242985.1 Frankia sp. Mgl5
TTGTATCGCTTGGTCATAGAAGCTGGCGTAAAAGGACTGGAGAAACGCTTCCCGATGCAGCGCAATTCCTTTTTGCTCGGAAACAATCCCTCCTTGCGCGTCGATCTTCGCATTAACCGGAGCGCGGTAGATTTGGCGCGCCACGCGTTTCTGCAAGACATCCAGCTTCCCTTCGTCCACCAGCGGTACACCAGACAGGGGAAGCGTATACTGCGCCCGTTCTATCAGAGCGAGCATTTTTCCGTTCGCCTCCAGCCGAAAATGATCAGGCAGGTTAATCGGCTGCAACAAGAGTAGTAGACTGGCAATCAAAG
>NZ_JALKFY010000021.1:0-314 GCF_023242985.1 Frankia sp. Mgl5
GATACAGGCAGACGGCATCCATGTTGGACAGGATGATCTGCCGCTGACGGAGGTGCGCAAGCTGGTTGGGCCGGATGCATATATCGGCATATCGGCAGGAACAGTGGAAGAGGCACTGGCCGCGAAACGTGGGGGAGCGGATTATCTTGGCGTAGGAGCGATGTACGCGACAGCTTCCAAGGCGGATGCGGGAGAGCCGATTGGGCCTGCGGGAGTAAGGGAGATACGAGAAGCTGTAGGCAGAGAATTTCCGATCGTCGGGATCGGTGGCATCAATGTTGGCAATGCGTTATCTGTATTGGAAGCGGGGGTAG
>NZ_JALKFY010000022.1:0-312 GCF_023242985.1 Frankia sp. Mgl5
TTGTAAAAGCGGACGGTTATGGACATGGAGCAGTTTCCATAGCACGCGAAGCGTTAGGGGCTGGCGCGGATTCTTTAGCTGTAGCGTTGCTGGATGAAGCGATTGTTCTGCGCAAAGCGGGAATCACGGCGCCAATTCTCGTGTTGGGCTATACCCCGCTCGATTCGGTTGAACAAGCTCGCCACTGGAACGTGGAGCTGACCGCGTATCAGCCGGATTGGATAAATGAAGCTGCTCGCCTGTTGGACAACGGTGAGAACGGGAAGCTTGGTATCCATCTCAAAGTAGATACGGGTATGGGTAGATTGGGGG
>NZ_JALKFY010000023.1:0-312 GCF_023242985.1 Frankia sp. Mgl5
ATATAGATACATTACTTGCGTTGCCTTGGACGCGGAAGACCGTTGACAACCTCGACATCAAGCATGCGGAAGATGTGTTGAACGAAGACCACTACGGCTTGGAAAAGCCGAAGGAACGGGTGCTGGAATATTTGGCTGTGCAAAAGCTGGTCAATCGGATGCGCGGTCCAATTCTTTGTCTGGTAGGGCCCCCCGGGGTGGGCAAAACCTCGATGGCCCGTTCCATCGCCCGTGCCCTGGAGCGCGAGTTCGTGCGTATTTCGCTTGGCGGCGTACGGGATGAAGCGGAGATTCACGGGCATCGTCGCACCT
>NZ_JALKFY010000024.1:0-311 GCF_023242985.1 Frankia sp. Mgl5
GGTGGACACCGTGGAAGGAGTACTTGCCGCCGGGCCGCAGGTCGATCTGGGTGGTAGGATGCCACCATTGACGCAGCGCTTCCTCGGAGGAAAAGGCCTGCCAGACACGTTCCACCGGAGCCTCCAGATAAATGCTGTTGCGCACCTCCAACCGTTCCGGACCGTCCTCACCGCAGATTGCTTGGCTGGTGATCAATGGTTCCTCCAGCGTTTTGTTCTCGACCAATCGATGCAACACGGCGAACAATTCGTCGCTTTCCCAACCTTGCTTATAGCCTTCGAAATGATCATGGCGGATAACGGCAGGCAGT
>NZ_JALKFY010000025.1:0-311 GCF_023242985.1 Frankia sp. Mgl5
GCGATGTTGACCAAAAACCCTGACCTCAACGGTATGTTCGTTGTATGGGATGTGCCGGCTGAAGGAGCGTTAGCCGCAGCTCGTGCCGCGGGACGCAACGATTTGGCGATCACTACGATCGACCTTGGCACGAACGTCGCCCTCGATATTGCCCAAGGCGGCCAGATCAAAGGCCTCGGCGCACAATTGCCGTACGACCAAGGTGTAGCGGAAGCAATCCTCGCCGGTTATGCCTTGCTTGGCAAAGAAACACCTGCATACGTTGCCGTTCCGGCGATGAAAGTGACGAAAGAAAACGTGCTAGACGGTTG
>NZ_JALKFY010000026.1:0-310 GCF_023242985.1 Frankia sp. Mgl5
GGAAAACTCATCCATGGTATAGCCCATCGCTTTCACCTTGTGCAGCGTTTCTTTGGCCAACAGGGCCAGATGCGCCGGATTTCGCGTCAACAGCGGATCATTCACTACGTTGCTGACAATCGTTCCCCGTCCCTGCCGTGAATCGACAAGACCCTCCTGCTGCAAGCGCAGATATACGCTGCGCACTGTGTTGTAATTGACCTTCAGCTCGCCCGCCAGCTCGCGCACAGTAGGCAGTTGAGAGTGAGGAGCCATTTCACCACTGCGAATCAAGGAAGCGATCTGTTGATACAACTGTTCATGGTACGAT
>NZ_JALKFY010000027.1:0-310 GCF_023242985.1 Frankia sp. Mgl5
GCATAGCTTAGCCCTCTGGCAATGGCCGCATCCAAACCTCCCCGCATCCGGAAAAATCCTTCCGCTGTGCGCTCACCGGTTAAAAATGGATGATCCCGCTCATCGATCTCACTGGTGATCAGAAAAGCTCCGTTCGCATCCGTTCTCGCCACGATAATTGTAGGTACGCCCATAACGTCTGCGGCAAGCCGCGCTGCGATCAGATTACGGACTGCCGCTTGGGTAGGAATCAATACTTTCCCCCCCATATGTCCGCATTTCTTTTCGGAAGCCAGTTGATCTTCGAAGTGAACGCCGGCCGCCCCCGCTT
>NZ_JALKFY010000028.1:0-308 GCF_023242985.1 Frankia sp. Mgl5
GATTAGCAGACTGACCTTCTTGTACTGGGCGATCACTTTCTTGTACGTGCCTTCCCCACGGGCGATGGCCAGATCGGTCAATAGCTCCGGCAGCCGGATATACTTGTGGTCAGGAACTGCCGACAGGCGGAAATCCCGAGCGCGCTTCCGATATAGGTTTTCCCGGCGCCGGATGCTCCCATGAGAATGACGTTGTGCTTCTCATGAATGAAGTTGCCAGTGGAAAGTCGCAAGATTTGAGCTTGATCCAGTCGCCGATCCGCATGATACTCAATATCTTCAACACAGGCGTTTGGATAGCGGAGCGT
>NZ_JALKFY010000029.1:0-308 GCF_023242985.1 Frankia sp. Mgl5
TGTTAAAAGACGGAAAGCTGCCTCGTCCGGGACGCGCGCTTGCCTCCGATGCAATCGCGGGTATGACAGGCGCAATCCTGGGTACTTCCACCACCACGAGCTATGTGGAATCTACTGCTGGTGTCGCTGCGGGGGGGCGAAGCGGATTTGCCTCGGTTGTTACCGGCGTGTTTTTCCTGCTTGCCTTGTTTATCTCACCGTTGCTTGCTGTGGTTACCTCTGCGGTTACCGCGCCGGCACTCGTCATCGTTGGTGTGCTGATGGCTTCTCACATGGCAAAAATCGCATGGGACTCGATGGAAGAGGCT
>NZ_JALKFY010000679.1:0-52747 GCF_023242985.1 Frankia sp. Mgl5
GACGGCGCCGCCGCGGCGGCGCCGTCCACCCGGCGGCCACCGCGCGTGACCGGGGCCGGCAACGTCGGGCCGAACGGGACCATCTGGTCGGCGCTGGCCAGCCGCTTCGCGGGTGAGCGCTTCGACCGTGCCCCGAGCGGCCGTCAGATCTGCCTGATCGATTTCGCGGAGCTGCGTGACTCCGCGGTCTGGGAGGCCGTGACCGACGAGCGGGTCTCCCACCTGGGCGAGCTGTTCTGGGTGGTCCTGGTGACCGGCGGCGCGCCGGCCGACTCCGGTGCGCCGGGGACGCCAGCCGGCCCCGGCCCGGGCGGGCCGCCCGGTGGCGTCGGCGGGCCGGCCCGGGCGGCGCGGATGTTCGAGGCCGCCGGCTGGCAGGTGCTGACCCTGCGCTACGGCCGCCGGCTCGCCGCCCTGTTCCGGGCCCCCGGCGGCGCGGCGCTGCGGGCCCGGCTGGACGCGATGTCGCCCGCCGAGTACCTCACTCTGCTCCAACTGGACGGGACCGAGCTGCGGCGCCGGCTCGCCGGTCCGGGAGCCTCCGGGGCCGGTGTCGACCGGCTGCTCGACGGACTGAGCGACGAGCAGATCCACGATGCGCTGCGCGATCTGGGCGGCCACGACCTCGCGCTGATCATCGACGCGTTCGACGAGGTCGAGGCCGGGCGACCGACCGTCCTGTTCGCCTACACCGGCCCACTGCCCGCGCCCGCCCGCCCGGCCGCGCCGGACACCGCCCCGGCACCACCGCCCACCGCACCACCGCCCACCGCGGCACCGCTACCCGCGGCACCCTCGGCCGCGCTGGTGCCGGCGGGGCCGGGGCCTGGGGCCGTGGCGCCGGGGCGGCCGTCCGCGGCACTGCCCGCGGCACTGCCCGTGGCACTGCCGGCGGGCCGGCTCGCCCAGCACGTGGCGGCCTACCTCGACCGCGCCCCGCAGTCGCTCGGCGCGGCACCTGCGGTGCCGGTCGACGCCGGCCGCCCGCCGACCGGCTGGTGGTCGACGCAGGAGGCCTTCGGTGCCACCCTGCGGGACCTGCCCTCGCTCGCCCCGGAGGCCGCGGCGGCCGTCGTGACGATCTCGACCCGCGACGCCGACCGGGTGCTCACCGGGTGGATCGAGGCCGCCCGCGGCGGTGCGGCCCACAGCGGTGCGGAACCCGTCCGGGGCGCCCCCGTCCTCGGCCGCCCGGCGGGTACCCGCCCCGCCGAACCGGCTGGCCCCGCCCGTTCGCCCGAACCGGCGGGGCTCCCAGGGCCGGCGGGACAACCAGGCCCTGCGGGGCCGGGGCCGGAGGGGGCTCGTTCCGGCGGCGGGCGGCATGTGGCCGGCGGCCTGTCCGCCAGCGCGTTCGGTGGGGTGCTGGCCTCGCTCGGCGTGGCGTGGAGCCGGCTGGGTCTTCCGCTGCTGCCCATCGGGGTGAGCGACGAGATGTCGGTCACCCGGGTACTGCCCGGATGGGCCGCCGGCGGGGCGGCCGACGGACGCTCCCTGCTGACCGTCGCGGACACCGGTGTAGACCCGGTCCGCCCGGGCGGGTGGCGCCACGGCGCGATCGGCGTCCCGGGTATCGCCTGCTGGGAGCCGGCCTTCGCGCAGGACCTGGTCTGGTGCCTGCTCGAGGCGCTGCGCCGGCTCGGGCGCGTCGACGGCGCGTCCAGCCTGATCCGGCTGAGCGCGCGGCCCGTCGACCAGCGGCTCGCCGGGCTGCCCGGCGACGCCGCCGGCTGGTGGCGGCGGCGCGCGGCGGTGCTGGCCGGCGGGTACCGGCTGCGCCCGGGCGAGCCGTCCGCGCCGCTCACCCTGGTCGGGATGGGCGCCGTCATGCCGGAGGTGCTGCGGGCCGCCGACGAGCTGAGCTCCGGGCTACGCCGGGAGATCGGCGTGGTCTGCGTGACGTCCCCGGACCTGCTCTTCGACGCGCTGCAGGCCCGGCGCGGACTCGCCGACGGCGACGACGCCGTCCTCGATGAGCTGTTCCCGCCGAACCGCCGCGGCCCCCTGCTGACCGTGGTCGACGGCGACGCGCGGGCGCTGGGTTTCCTCGCCGGTGTGCACGGCGAGCACGTCACGACACTCGGCTCGGCCGCCCCGATCCCGACCACCCCGGGCCAGACCGCGCAGGTCCCGAGCGCGCCGGCCGATCCCCGCTCCCCCGGTGGTTCCGCCGCCGGCGGCGCCGGCGGCGCGGGCGCCCCGGTGGACACCGCGACCATCGTCGGAGCCGCGCTCGACCTGATCGACGAGGCCGCCGCGTACTGAGCCGCCGCCTGCCGGGCCGGGACGCGTCAGCCGTCGGGAAGGACACCCGGATCGACTGGCTCGACCCGGCCGGCCCGTCCCGACAGCGTCCGGAACCCGTTGGGAACGCTCGGCGTTGAGGGTGGGACGTCCGAGATCCGGCGCCAGGACTGGTGCCGGGAAACGGGGTCGCACACCACCACCGAACCCACCGAAAGCCACCCACCGAAAGCCGAGGGGATGCCGCATGGCGAGCCGCACCGCGACGTTGAGCACCGCCGTGCGAACCGACGAGGTCGACCCGATCACGGAAGGAAGCGGTGGCTGGGCCGATCCACTCGACCGGGCGTTCAACAGGCAGGTAGCCGGCCTGGTGCGGTTGGGGTACCCCGAGCTGGCGGGGATGTCTCCGGCCGACTTCGAGGCGCTCTGCGAGCCGCTGCGGATGGTCGCCCACGCCGCCGTGCCCGGCCCGTTCCGGCCCGCGACCCGGTCGTGGATGCCCTTCGTCCTGGTTGTGTCGGGGGAGCTCGTCCGGGCGGAGGAGATCGTGCCGCTGCTCACGCTCGCCGGCCGCGCCGACACCGGGACCGTCGACCGCAACCACGGCGAGGAGGGCCTCGCGCCCTACCGGCCGCTGCCGGAGCTGAACGTGCCCCACGCGGGTGTGTACCTGCTCACCGACGTCGAGCGCGGGGAGGAGTTCCGCGGCATCCGGCCCGCGGACGCGCTGCCACCGATCCTCGAGCGCGGGCGCTCGCCGCTGACGATCCACGAGGGGATCGCGGTGGTCACCCACTTCCCCGAGGCGCTGGAGAAGAACAACTGCTTCATGCTGTCCGGATCACGCCGGGGCGACCGCCGCGTGCCGGCGATGTGGATCTCGGGCCGGGCACCGAAGCTGGGCTGGTGCTGGGAGGGCAACCCGCACACCTGGCTGGGCACCGCCTCCGCCGCCACCCGCCACGCCGCCCGCTGACCCTCGCCCCTCCTCGCCCTTTCCTCGGCTCCTCGTCCTTTCCGGAGCCCCAGACCCCGAATCCGCTCCGAAACGGCGAGACCGCCACAAAAGGGCGAGGAGGCGAGGTAGCGAGGAGATGACTGAACTGGCGGAATTCCGATGCCCCACCGCCGGGCCGCGGTTTCAAGGCCCCGCGGCCGGGCTGTGGTTTCAGGAGCCGGCCAGGGCTGCGTGGGACGCCGTCCGGAGGTCAGGCGCCGACCGCGTGGAAGCCGCCGTCGACGTGCACGATCTCGCCCGTCGTCGCGGGGAACCAGTCCGAGAGGAGGGCGACGCAGGCGCGCGCCGCGGGCGTGGTGTCCGCGATGTCCCAGCCGAGCGGTGCCCGGGTGCCCCAGACCTCCTCGAACTTGCTGAACCCGGGGATGCTCTTGGCCGCCATCGTGCGCAGCGGGCCGGCAGCGACCAGGTTCACCCGCACTCCGCTGGGGCCGAGGTCCCGGGCCAGGTAGCGGGCGGCGGAGGCGAGCCCCGCCTTGGCGACCCCCATCCAGTCGTAGGACGGCCAGGCGACCGAGGCGTCGAAGTCCAGGCCGACGATGCTGGCGCGCTCGCCGAACAGCGGCATGGTCGCGCGGGTCAGGGACGCGAGCGACCAGGTGGAGACCTGAAGCGCGGTACCGACCTCCGACCAGGCCGCCTCGACGAACGGCTTGCCGCCCAGCACCGATTCCGGCGCGAACCCGATCGCGTGCATCACCCCGTCGAGGCCGTCGACGTGCTCGAGGACCTTCGCGGAGAGCTCGGCGAGATGCTCCTCGTCAGTCACGTCGAGCTCGACGACCGGCGGCTCGGTGGGTAGGCGGCGCGCGATCCGGCGGGTGAGGGACAGGCCGCGGCCAAACCCGGTGAGCACCACGGAGGCACCCTGCTCCTGGGCGATGCGGGCAACACTGAACGCGATGGACGCCTCGGTCAGGACGCCGGTGACGAGAACGCGCTTGCCTTCGAGAAGTCCGCTCATGGAGCGTCATCCTGCCAAACATCGCCGGGTGAATCCCGCCAGCCCGGCCGAGATTCGCGCGCCGGCACCCTGCCGCGGGTCACACGGCCCGCGGCAGGGCGGTCACGCGCCGCGCGCGGTGGCGGGATCCGATGGCCTGCGGGCCTGTGACCAGCGGCGGATCGTTCGCACGACCGGTTCGACGAACCGCGCCGCCAGCGGGCCGAGTACCGCCATCAGCAGGACGTAGCACGCGGCCAGCGGCCCGAGCTGCGGGTTCACTCCGGCGGCGACCGCCAGCCCGGCGATGACGATCGAGAACTCGCCGCGGGCGACCAGCGCGGCGCCGGCGCGGTAGCGGCCCATCGTCGCGATGCCCGCGCGCCGCGCGGCCCACCATCCGGTCACGATCTTCGTCGCCACGCCGGCGAGCGCGAGCAGGGACGCGGCGAGCAACACGGGCGGGATCTCGACCGGATCGGTCTGCAAGCCGAAGAACACGAAGAACACGGCGGCGAACAGGTCGCGCAGCGGCGTCAGCACCTCGTGCGCGCTCTCCGCGACCGGCCCGGACAGCGCGATGCCGACCAGGAACGCGCCGACCGCGGCGGAGACCTGCATGCGCTGGGCGACACCGGCGACGAGCAGGGTCAGCCCCAGCGACCGCAGCAGCAGGACCTCGTCGTTGCGGTCCGCGGTCGGGCTGAAGACGAGCAGGGTGACCTTGTCGCTGTGCCGCAGCGCGACGTACAGGACGGCGACGAGCGCACCCAGCGCCACCGCGACGGTCAGCGAGCCCCGGGCGACGGTGTGATGGGCCAGCAGCGCGGTGACCACCGGCAGGTAGACGGCCATCGCGAGGTCCTCGAGCACGAGCACCGACAGCACGACCGGGGTCTCCCGGTTACCGATGCGGCCCAGGTCCCCCAGGACCTTGGCGATGATCCCGGACGAGGAGATCGCGGTGACGCCGCCCATGACCACCGCCGCCAGCGGCCCCCAGCCGAGCAGGAACGCGGCCGCCACGCCGGGGGCGGCGTTGAGCGTCAGGTCGAGCACCCCGGCGGGCGCCTGTTTTCGCAGGCCGTGCAGGAGTTCCTCGGCGGTGTACTCCAGGCCGAGTGTCAGCAGCAGGAGGATGACACCGATCTCGGCGCCGATCTCGATGAAGTCCTCGCTGGCGCCCAGTGGCAGGACACCGCCGTGCCCGAAGGCGAGACCACCGATGAGGTACAGCGGGATCGGTGAGATACCGACCCGCAACGCGAAGTGGCCTAGCACCCCCAGGACGAACAGGACGGCACCCAGCTCGAGGAAGGTCGTCGCCGTGTCGTGCACGTGTCGTCGGTCGCCCGTTCCCCGTCAGCCCGTGCGCAGGAGCTGGGCGACGGCCGCGGTGTTCTCCGGGGTGCCGACGACGACCACGACATCCCCGGGGTGGAACTGGAAGTCCGGCCGCGGCGAGGCGAGGACCTCGTGGTCGCGGACGACGGCGACGATGGACGCGCCGGTGCGGGTACGCGCCTGGGTGTCGCCGAGTGTGCGGTTCGCGTACGGGGAGCCCGCGGTTATCTCGAGTTGCTCGCCGACGAGCCCGGCGAACGCGCGCGAGAGGTCGGCGAGCTTCTCCACGATGTGCGGAGCGCCGAGCAGCTCGGAGAGCACGTCCCCCTCCTCCGGGGTAAGTGTTATCGACTCGCGGGATGCGTCCGGATCCTCCGCATCGTAGATGACCAGGTCACGACGTCCGTCGTGGCGGCTCACCACGCCGAGCCGGCGGCCCGAGCGGGTACTGAAGTCGTGCCGCAGCCCGATCCCGGGCAGCGGGGTCTCCTCGACGTCCACTTCTTCCTGAGCCTCCGTCAGCACTGACGCGTCGTTCCGGGAGGACGCCGACCGGGCCCGGGACACCCGGTCGGGCACTGACGCGCCCCCGCCGCCCGCCGGGCCCGCCGCCGGTCCCGCTTCCGATCGTCACAGTAGCCCGCCGGGGACCGATCGGCCCTGGTCCGTCCGATCCGGGCACCCGGCATACCCGCGGACCGGCACCGCCCGCCCCGCCCCGGTCCGCCCCGGTCGACCGGACCGGTGACGTGATGTCGACAGCCCTTGTGCCGCCCGTGGGGCCACAAGGTGGCGCAAACTGCAGGTAGACGCAAGCTGCGGGTGAACGTGGTCGGAACCCGGTGTCCCGCCGTCCGGCGGCGCGCCCAGGCGGCGCGCCCCGACAGCGCGCCCCGGCACCGCCCGGACGGGCCGTCCGAAAGCGGGCGGCGGGTTCGCGCGGCAGTCAGCGGGAACGCCGTTCGCACAGCGGGCCGTTGCACGTGCGGAGGACGTGGGCCGCCGGCGGCACCGTGCCACGCGCAGGACCAGGCGCCCGGACAGGCTCCGAGACAGGCCCCGCTCCGCGGGCCCACGACGCAGGCCCGGTTGCGGGCCGGGAAGACGGCATCGTGCTCAATCGAAGCGCACGGCTGGCCCGGCGAGTCGCCCTCACGATCCTGGGGCTGGGGGTGCTCGGCCTCGGCGTGGCGATGCTCGCGCTGCCCGGTCCCGGTTTCCTGGTGGTCGCGCTCGGGTTCTTCATCCTGAGCCTGGAGTACGAGTGGGCCCGGCACCGCTTCGAGCAGGCCCGACAGAAGGCCGCCGACCTGGCCGACCAGGCCGCCGCCAACGCGTGGTCGACGGCGTTCACCGTCGTGTTCGGCATCGGGATGATCGCCGCCGGCATCGTCTGGATCGTCGTCGACACGCTGCCCGCGTCGTCGCCGTGGTCGGGCGGCAGCCTGATCTTCTCCGGGCTGGTGGTGCTCTCGACGATGTTCGTGAGCCTCTGGCAGGCCCGGCAGGCCCGCGAGGCCGGGCTGCCGACACCGGCCGAGCTGATCGAGCAGCGTGAGCACGCCGAGAAGCTCGAGCAGGACGGGGAGTCCGAGCAGGACGGGGAGTTCCAGCACGGCGGGAAGCCCGAGCACGGCGTGAACTCCGCGCCCGCCGAGACGAGCCGGCAGCGGGCTACTGGCCCTGCGTGAACTCGCTGATGCCGACCACCTTCGGCTGGCCCTGCACGCACTTGTAGATCGCCGCCCGGTCGGCCGAGGACGCCTGCGAGATGTCGTAGCGCAGCGGGTAGGCCCGGCTGGTCGCGAGGTTGTTCGTGTCACGCGGTTCCTGAAGCGCTCCCCCGACGGTGGGGCAGGCGGCGCGGACCGCGTCCTTCTCCGCGGCCGTCGCTTCGGGGTCGAAGACCACCACCGCCTCGACCCTGGGCGGCGGGCCGTCGATCACCGCGTACACGCCGAACACGATCAGCCCGACCGTCGCCAGCCCGCCCAGGACCACCGCCGCTCGGCGCCGCGGATCGGTCAGGTACCCGATCGTCTGGCGGATCCAGTGCGGGGGGGCGGACGTCGTCATCAGGCGATTCCTGTCACAGCGGGGCACGAAATCTGGTCCGGCGGGCGCCACGGAGCGGCGTACACCGGGACCCTCAACGTATTCCGCCGGACGGGTCCGTAAGGTGAACGACCTTGTGCGGCACAGCACGGTAGCCGGCCCTGGTAACTAGGAGAGAACGTGCCATCCCTGATCGAGGATTACGCGCTGATAGGAGACACTCACTCGGCGGCGCTGGTCTCCCGCGACGGCTCGATCGACTGGCTGTGCCTGCCTCGGTTCGACTCCCCGGCCTGCTTCGCCGCGCTGCTCGGGGACAACGAGTCCGGTCACTGGAAGATCGCGCCGGTCGAGCCGGTGATCGGGGTGAGCCGCCGCTACCGCGGCGACACCCTGGTGCTCGAGACCGACATGACCACCGCGTCGGGCACCGTCCGGATCGTGGACGCGATGTTCCCCCGAGCGGGGGCGCACGTAGTCCTGCGGCTGGTGGAGTGCCTGCAGGGCACCGTCCGGCTCCGGTCGGAGACCCGCTTCCGGTTCGACTACGGCTCGATCGTGCCGTGGGTGCGCCGGCTCGACGAGCACTCGGTCGCCGCGATCGCCGGCCCCGACTCGGTGACGCTGTGGACCACCGCCCCGATGGAGGGGCACGACATGGCCACCTACGCGGAGTTCAGCGTCTCGGCCGGGCAGTCCGTCCCGTTCTCGCTCACCTGGCGGCCCTCGCACGAACCAGCGCCGGCCCCGCAGGATGTCCGGCGGATGATCTCGCAGACCGAGGCGTGGTGGTCGGACTGGATGGCCGGCTGCACCTACGACGGCCAGTGGCAGCCGGCGGTCCGCCGGTCGCTGATCACCCTGAAGGCGCTCACCTACGCCCCGACGGGCGGCATCGTCGCCGCGGTCACCACCTCGCTGCCCGAGCACATCGGCGGCGTCCGCAACTGGGACTACCGCTACTGCTGGCTGCGCGACGCCACGATCACCCTGCTGGCGCTGCTCGACGCCGGCTTCACCAGCGAGGCGACGGCCTGGCGGGAGTGGCTGCTGCGCGCCGTGGCCGGCGACCCGTCCCGGGTGCAGATCATGTACGGCGTGGCCGGGGAGCGGCGGCTGCCCGAGTACGAGGTCCCGTGGCTGCCGGGCTACGAGAACTCCTCCCCCGTCCGGGTGGGAAACGCCGCCGTCGACCAGTTCCAGCTCGACGTCTACGGGGAGGTCCTCGACGCCCTGCACGTGGCCCGCGTCGCGGTGGCGAACCGGCGTCCCGGCTCGGCCCGTGACGGTTTCCTCGCGGGGATCCACTCCTCCGAGGACGACGGCCGGGACGGCTCATGGCAGCTGCAGACCAAGCTCATGGACTTCCTCGAGACCGGGTGGCGCAAGGCCGACGAGGGCATCTGGGAGGTCCGCGGGCCGCGGCGGCACTTCGTCCACTCGAAGGTCATGGCCTGGGTGGCCGCCGACCGGGCCGTCCGGGGGATCGTGGAGTCCGGGCTACCCGGCCCGGTCGAGCGGTGGTCGGCGCTGCGGGACGAGATCCACCACGAGGTGTGCGCCCGCGGGTTCGACTCCGACCGCAACACGTTCACCCAGTTCTACGGCTCGAAGGAGCTCGACGCGGCCCTGCTCTACATGTCACTCGTCGGCTTCCTGCCGGCGACCGACCCGCGGGTCGTCGGCACCGTCGCCGCCATCGAGCGCGAGCTGATGGAGGACGGCTTCGTCATGCGCTACCCGACGGCCGAGGACGGCGCCGTCGACGGCCTGCCGGCCGGGGAGGGTGCCTTCCTCGCCTGCACCTTCTGGCTGGCGGACAACTACGCGCTGTCCGGGCGGGTGCACGAGGCTCAGGAGCTGTTCGAGCGGCTGCTGGCGCTGCGCAACGACGTCGGGCTGCTGGCCGAGGAGTACGACCCGCGGCTGGGCCGGATGACCGGCAACTTCCCGCAGGCGTTCAGCCACGTCCCGTTGGTCAACACCGCGCGCACGCTCACCGACGCGCTGCGCGGCCGGCCACGCTCGCGCACCGACCGCGCGCACCCGCCGGGCCACTTCTTCGGCTGACCGGGCGGGCACCGGTCACGGACGGTGGACCGGGATACTGGAGCGCAGGTCGACGAGTGGAGGCGGGGCACGGGTGGCGGAGCGGATCGCGGTCATCGGCGGCGGGATCCTCGGGCTCGCGGTGGCACGCAGGCTCGGGCAGGTCGTGCCCGGATCGACGGTCACCGTGTTCGAGAAGGAGCATGACGTCGCCCAGCACCAGACGGGGCGCAACAGCGGCGTCGTTCACGCGGGCCTCTACTACAAGCCGGGCTCGCTGAAGGCGACGCTGTGCCGCCGCGGCGTCGGCCTGCTGCGCGAGTACTGCGAGGCCCGCGGCATCCGCTACGAGGAGTGCGGCAAGGTCGTCGTGGCCGTCGACGACAGCGAGCTGGGCCGGCTCGACGACATCGCGCGGCGGGCGACGGCCAACGGCGTGCCCGACACCCGCATGCTCGACGCCACCGAGCTGCGCACGATCGAGCCGCACGCCCGCGGGGTCGCCGCGCTGCACTCCCCGACCACGGCGATCGTGGACTACCCGGCCGTCGCCCGGGCGCTGCGCGCGGACATCCTGGACGCGGGCGGCGCGGTGCGCACCGGCGCCGAGGTGATCGGCGTGGACGACGGCCCGGCGGGCGTCCGGCTGCGGCTGCGGGTGCGCGGCTCCGCGCCGGTCGCGCCGAACGGGAACCACCACACGGCGGCGGTCGACGGCGGGACGGTCCGGGTGGTGTCGGAGTCGGTCGGCCCGTTCGACCGGCTGATCTCCTGCGCCGGCCTGCACTCCGACGAGGTCGCCGCGCTCACCGGAGAGGACAGCTCGCCGCGGATCATCCCGTTCCGCGGCGACTACTGGCTGCTGCGCCCCGAGCGGCGCGACCTCGTCCGTGGCCTGATCTACCCGGTGCCCGACCCGCGCTACCCGTTCCTGGGCATCCACCTCACCAAGCGGGTGGACGGGGAGATCCTCGTCGGCCCCAACGCCGTGCTCGCCACCGCCCGCGAGGGCTACACGGTGGGCACCGTCGACCGGGGTGACCTGCGGCAGACCCTGTCCTGGCCGGGCTTCCAGAAGATGGCGAAGACGCACTGGCGCACCGGCGCCAAGGAGATACTGCGCACCGCCAGCAGGCGCGCGTTCGTCGCCGAGGCCCGGCGCTACGTCCCCGAACTGCGCACCGCGGACGTCGTGCGGGGCCCGGCGGGAGTGCGGGCCCAGGCGGTCGCGCGGGACGGCAGCCTGGTCGACGACTTCGTCCTCGCCGTGCGCGGACGGGTCGTCCACGTGCGCAACGCCCCGTCCCCGGGTGCGACCGCGTCGCTGGCGATCGCGGAGCACATCGTCGCCGACGCGGTACCCGAACGCACGTCCTGACCGTCAGGGCGTCCCACCCGGTCCCACGGCGGGGCTGGCGCTGAGGGCGGCGAGCACGGGGAGCAGCACGGCGCAGGTCGGCGTGGGCACCCCGAGCCGCCCGCCCGTCCGGACGACCGCTCCGAGCAGTGCGTCGTGCTCCAGCGGGCGGCCCGCCAGCCGGTCACGCAGCATGGACGTCCCCGCGCCGGGCGGCTGGTGGCCCAGCCGGGCGAGCGTGCGCTCCGGGGCGTCCGCGGCTATGCGCGCGCCGGCGGCCCGGGCCACCGAGGCGGTCTCCCGCATGACCGCCAGCGCGAGCTCGCCGACATCCGGGCGGGCGAGCACCTCGAGACCGCGTGCCGTCAGCGCCGTCAGCGAGTTCGCCGCGCTGTTGCTGAGCAGCTTCGACCAGGCGGCCGTGGCGAAGTCGGGGACGAGCCGGACGTCGCCGGGCGGCAGCACCCCGGCGAAGCGCTCGCCCAGCGGGCCGTCGGGCACCTGCAGCACCCCGTAGGCCAGATGCCGGACCACACCCGGTCGCTCCAGCTCGGCGTTGAGGTACACCACCGCCGGCAGGACGGCGTCACGCGGGACGGGTGGGCTGACCCGCTCGGCGTGGTCGATCCCGTTCTGCGCGACCACCACTCCGGTCCCTGCTCCCAGGCCGGCACGCAGCCATCCCATCGCGGCCGGGGTCTGATGGGCCTTCGTGGCCAGCACGATCCAGTCCACCGGCCCGCCGAGATCGGCGGGGTCGCGAACCACCGGCAGCCGCAGCTCGGTGACGCCTCCGCCGGCCGCGGGGCCGGCCCGGACGATGCGCAGGCGGTCGAAGCCGCCGCCGCGCACACAGAGGAGCACCTCGGCACCGGCCTCGGCCGCGCGCGCGGCGAAGTACCCGCCCACCGCGCCGGCACCGACGACCGCGACCCGGCGCCGCCCCGCCGCCGCCGCGCCACGCGTACCGGACGGGCCGGGCGGGAGCACCCGCCCCTGGAGCACCGCGGCGTCCCGCGCGGGCACGACGTCCATGCGCAGAGCCTGCCACCATCTCGCGGGTCCGCCGACCGGTCGGGGCTCACCCGTCCGGTGCCCGGCGGCCGGATCCGGCCCCGGCCCGGCCGGGCAGCTGCGACGCTGACCACATGGAACCGCTCCGGAGGACGATCCCCGCCCTCGATGCCGACCGGGCCCGCCTGAGCCGCGGGCACGTCGTCGTTCCGGAACCCGAGATCGGCCGTCGCTGGCGCGCGGCGCGGGCGCGGGCGGGCGTCGTCCACCTGGACGCCGCCGCGGCCGCCCGGCCGAGCATCGCGACCGTCACCGACCAGACCGACCACCTGCGCCAGGAGAACCTGGTGGGCGCCTACATCGCCGAGATGGAGGCCGCGGAGGTCCTCGCCGGCGCGCGGGCCCGGCTCGCGACGCTGCTGGACCCCGGGCTCACCGCCGACGACGTGGTCTTCCAGCATTCCGCCAGCGCCGGATTCGCCGCGCTCCTGGCCGCCTGGCCACTGCCCCCCGGTTCCCGCGTCGGCGTCGTGCCCGGGGAGTACGGGTCGAACCTGCTGCTGCTGGCGACCCGCGCGGCCCGCGACGGCCTGGAGCTGGTCGAGCTCCCGGTGGACCCGCTGGGCCGCATCGACCTCGACCGCCTCGACCGCGCGCCCGGCCCGGCCCGCCTCGAGGACCTCGCCCTGGTGACGTTCCCGCACGTCCCGAGCCAGCGCGGCGTCGCGCAGCCCGCGGCGGAGGTGGCGGCCCGCTGCGCCGCCGCGGGCGTCGACCTGATCCTCGACGTGGCCCAGTCGCTCGGCCAGGTCGACCTCGCCGGCATCGGGGCGGCCGCCTACGTCGGTACCTCACGCAAGTGGCTGTGTGGCCCCCGCGGCGCGGGCTTCACCGCGGTGCGCCCGGACGTCGTCGACCGCCTCGGCCCCGGGGCGCCCAGCCTCCACTCGGCCCACCCCCACGACCTGCGGGCCCATCCCGCGCTGCCCGCGCGACCGCTGCCGGGCCCGTCCCGGATGGCGGTCGGCGAGGCGGCGGTGGCGAGCCGGGTCGGGCTGGCCACCGCGCTGACCGAGCTGCTGGCCGAGGACCTCGGCGCGATGCGTGACCGGATCACCGCCCTCGCCCGGCACGCGCGCCGCACCCTCGACGGAGTCGCCGGCTGGCGCCTCGGCGAGGAGGCCGACTCCCCCACCGGCATCGTGACCCTGCGCCCACCGGCCGGTGTCGATCCGCTGGCGGTCTGCCGGGCGCTGTACGTCGAGGCCCGGATCCTGACCAGCCCGATCCCGGCCGGCCGGGCACCCGAGCTGACCGCACCGGTGCTGCGGGCGAGCACGCACGTCTACAGCAGCCCCGCGGAGATCGAGCAGCTCGCCGAGGCCCTCGACAGGTGGGGCCGCCCGGGGCCGTGACGGGCCGCCGCCGGCAGCCCGTCAGCCGACAACGCCCGCCGACCCACCGAGACGGACACCGTCAGCGATCACATGGTAACGACGATGACGGACTGTGCTGGCGGCCACCGACAGCTACCGCAACGCTCGCCACCCACGGTCCGTAGTCGAATTCGAGCCACCCGTAAGATCGGCTGGTAGGTGCGACGGCAATGATCGGCCCAGCGCTGCTTCTCCGGTGCGGCGCCCGCCCCGAGACCCGCCACCGTCCGGTCGCGGACGGCACGGTCGGTCACCGAACTGGACCGGAATGCCCGTCGGACCTGATGCGTCCGGGAACCTGTTGGTAACGCCAGGTGCCGGTCTGCTGAAATAGCTGCGTTGCAGGCAAGGTGTCCGGTGGCGTTCCGGTGGGGGGACGGACACGTCACGCGTATGCCCGACGGCGGGCAGAACGGGAGCGACGTGACCCACAGCGCAACACAGCGGGAGTCGACCGCGCGGTGAGCAGGCTCATCTCGGTCGCCGCTGTCGACGACCACCCCATCGTGCTCCGCGGCCTCGCCGACGTCATCGAAGGGCTCGACGGCCTCACCCTTCTGGCCACGGCGACGTCGATCGCCGAGCTGCTGGCCGGCCCGGGCCGAAAGGCGGACGTCGTCCTGCTCGACCTCGACCTCGGCGACGGCTCGGAGGCACCCGACAACATCCGGAAACTCACCGGCATCGGTGCCTCGGTGATCGTCTTCAGCGCGCTCGGCGACCCCAAGGCCGTCCGCGGCGCGATGCGCGCGGGCGCCGTTGGCTTCGTCACCAAGACCGACGACGTCGGCGAGCTGGCCACCGCGATCCGCGCGGCCGGGGCGGGGACCGGCTGGGTCTCACCCCAGCTGGCGTTCATGCTCCTGACCGACGAGGCGCCCGACCGGCCGACGCTGTCGCTCAAGGAGCTGGAGGCCCTGCGCCTCTACGCGACCGGTATGCCGCTCAAGACCGTCGCCCGCAAGATGACCGTCTCCCCGGAGACCGCGAAGCAGTACATCGAGCGGGTGCGGGTGAAGTACCGCAAAGCCGGCCGCCACGCCGACACCAAGATCGATCTCTACAAACGCGCGAAGGAGGACGGTCACCTCGACTGACCGGAGCCGCCCACGTGCCGCGCCCTCAGACCACTCGCATCCCAGCGCACTCGCGACGAATCGCTCGACCAGACGGTCTCCCTCCGAGCGCCGACACGACGCCACCCCATCCCGACGCGCCCTGTGCCACGCAGGGAGCACCCTGCCGCCAACGACCCCACAGCCCCACCGGCAGGACGGGCCCGTGCACCTGTGGGCCGGGCGCAGTGGGCACCGGCCCGGGCGGCCGGTGCCCACTGCCCGGCGCACGCCGGATCCCCGCGTCCGGCGCATGCCTCGCGCCGTCCCTGCCCGATGGAACGCGCGCTTCGGGCCAGCGGGTGTGATCGGACGCCGGCCCCCCGGTCCGAACGTCCCACCCCCCGTCACCCGCTGTGCCGTCACAGAGTCTGCCGAGACGGGGCTATTCCGTCATGACCCCAAAGACATCCTCGGGCTGACCCCCGTACGGGGGTCAGCCAGCTGGGGTGAACCCGCAGCCGCGCGGCGGCATGGACCGCGCCCGCATACCGTCGGCAACCGCCGCTGGGGCGGTCAGTCCTCCGTGACCGCCGCCGGGCGGGCCAGTGGGGTGTAGCGCACGAGCACACCGACGAGGACCAGCACCACCCCGCTGAAGCTGATCACCCACAGGCCGGGACCGAGGTCGGTAGTTGCGTCGAACCCCGTCCCGGAGAGCAGGCCGCCTCGACGGAAGCGGGCGACGTCGACGACGGCCGTGAGGATCAGCATGAGGCCCGCGATCACGGCGAGCATGCGGCCCCAGTCGACACGCCGCCCCGCCAGCAGCAGGCCCGCCACCATCGCGAGGATCCCGAGCACCATCGTGAGCTGGCCGTGCTGGTCGGGATCCGTGCCGTGGATGGCGAACTCCACGATGCCGAACGCGCGCACCGTGGCCCACGTCATCGTCGAGCCGATGACCGCCGCGCCCCCGGCCAGGACCACCAGCGGCGGGCAGAGGATCGCCAGCAGGCGCCGCAGTGAGCGCGCCGGGGCAGCCCCCGGGCCCGCCGGCCCCGGGCCGGACGCTCCCGGCCAGGCGGCGTCCACGACGTCAGCGGCCCGAGGGACGGTCTCGGCGCCGTTGCTCGCCGGGACGCCTGGCGATGTCTCACCCGCGGCCCACCGGCCCCAGACCACCACGGCTCGCCCAGCCTCCGGCTCGGCCGACGGCCTGCCCCAGCGGGGATCGGCGGTGGCCTCTGCCGCGGCCCGCCAGGCCGCCAGGCCCGCGTCGACCCGTGATCTGTCGTCCGGCGTGACGTTCTCGCCGCCGGACGGACGGGCCCACGGGCTCCGCTGCCGATGCTCGCCCACCCGGTCCTCCCGCCGTCCACCACCGAAGCCCTGGTGCCGGTCGGGCCGGCGGGTGGGCGCGGCCTCCCCGCGCCCCGTGACGGTGGTACCACGCGCGGACAGCGGCCGCATGCCGCCCATCGCAACGGCACACGGCCCGCTGGGCACCTCACGTTCTCCATGTCACTTACGATAGAACACATGTTCGAGTTCCGGTCGCGGACGACGTGGTCTCCTCGGCGGGCGCAACGGCGCCGCCGCCGGCCGCGCATGGCCGGTCAGCTGGGCCGCTACCGCCCGGACCGCGGGCGCGCCACCGCGACCAGCGCCACGAGCCCAGCCACCAGAGTCACGACCACGCCGATCTGCGGCCGGACGGCTATCACATCGGCGGAGATGGCCCGAAAGGACGACAGGGACGGCGGTCCCAGCGCGAGATCGAACCCGGAGACGATCACGAGCAGCAGCGCCGACGCCCTCGCGACGAGGAGATCGGCCTCCGGTCCGGCCGGCCCGGCCCCGCCCGCCCGGCGGCCACGGCCGCGCAGCGACGCCAGGCCGATCAGGGCCATCACCAGCCCGGTGACGAGCGTCAGGCGCCCGTCACCGACGGTGATTCCGGTGAACGTGCGGGTCTCGTCCCCGCTCGTCAACGTGCTCCAGGGGAGGAAGGCGGCCACCGCCGCCACCGCCCCGCCGAGCGCGAGGAGGGCCATGTCCCGGCGACCGCGCACCGCCATCGGCGCGGCGGCGGTGCGGTGCTCGCGGCGGGTCTGCCCGGCACGGTTCCCCAGATCCTCCACCGGATCCACCGCCGGGCCGGAGTCCGCGGCCGGGCCGGGGCTCGGGGCCGCCGGCCGGGGCTCCGCCGGTCGTTGCCGATCGGTCGCCGCGCGCTCCCCCGCGGACGGCTGCCCGCGCCCGGTCGTGTCCGAGGTCCGATGCGGCGCGGCGTCGGGTGTCCACGCCGGATCGGCGGACCGGCCGGGATCGTCCGGTCGTTCCGGCTCCGCGGGCCGCCCCGGGTCGGCCGTGCCCGGCGCAGCCGTGCCCGGCGCCGGTCGATCCTGGCGCCGCCGGGTCGCCGGCTCGGCGCCGCGGCCGGTCGCGGGACGCACGAAGCCCGTGGTGGGGGGCGAGTCCGGCGGGATGCCCGGGTCCGCGTCGAACGTCCGCCCGCCCGTCTGCTGCTCGGGCACGGCAGGGGCGCTCGACTCCGCGTCCGGCCCCGATGTGGGCCGCCGGCCGGCCATGCGGCGCAGGTCCACCCGCATGGTCGGCGGATCGAGGGCCTCGCGGGCGGTCGTGGACGGTTCCTTGTGGGTGGGCTTCGCCGTCGGCGTCGCGGATGTCGCGCGAGCGGACCGCGCACCGCCACCGCCCGATCCGGCGGACCGCGCGGTCCCGGTCGACCTGGCCGACTCGGGCGCACCGGCGGGCGCCGCGGCTGCCTCGGACCGCGATGGTGCCGCGGACCGCGACGCGACCGACTGTGACGGCGCCGCGCTCTGCGACGTGGCGGACTGCGACGTGGCGGACTTTGGCGGCGCGGCCGGCGAGGAGGGCACGGCAGTGGACGGCGCCGCGCCCGACGCCGTGCCTGTCGATGCCGAGGATGTCGATGGCCGCCGGTCCCCGAGCGGCGCCGCGGGCTGGTCGGAACCGCCACCGGCCGCCTCGGGGGAATCCGTCGCGCCCGCCGACGCCCGCTCGAACCACGTCGGGCGGTCCTCGCCCGACGTCCGGGCCGGCGCCGGGCTGGACCGCCACGTCGGCGCCACCGGAGAGGCCGGCGAGCCCGAACGCGCGGACGGATCAGCCGACCGCGCCTGGCTCCCCGGCGCCGTGTGCCATGTGGGCGGCCCGGTGGGCCGGGCTGGCGGGACGGGCGGCGTCGGCGGAGTGGGCGGCGCGGGAGGCGTCGGCGGGGTCGGCGGCGTGGCCGGCGGTGTCGGCGGGGTGGGTGGCGTCGGTGGCGTCGGTGGCGTCGGTCGAAGCGATCGGGACGACGGCGTTGTAGCGGACGGGCGCGGAGCGAACAGCGGCCGGGGACGCTGGTCCTCGTCCGGCCCGCCGGTGGCCCGGTCCGCCGGCGCCGACGGGGTCGTCTGGTCCGTCGAAGGCGCGGACGTCCCCGCCGCGGCGCGGGCCGATGGTTCCCTGGCACCGGGCGGACTCGAGCGGTCCGGAGCCACGCCGGGCTGCCCGCCCGGCTGTGCCGGCTGGTTCGGCGCACCCGTCCCGGTGTTCCGCGGAACCGCCGGGGCCCGGCGGGCAGCCGGTGCCGGCTGTCCCTGGTACGGACGCAGGGCGTCCCGCGCCGGGGGTGATTCCGGGCCGGAGCCGGGCTGCCCGCGGCCGGCACCCGTCGCCGGAGCGGGAGGGGGACGCAACGTCTCGGGGCGGTTCACCGATCCCGCCGCCGGGGACGCCGGCCGCAGCGGCGAGGGCCACGCGGACCGCGCGGAGCCGGGCGCCGCGGAACCGGAGGACGGCGTGGTGCCAGAAGACGGCGAGGTGCCGGAGGAGGGCGGCGCGGGCGAGCCGGGCTTCGACGCCGAGGACGGCCTCCCAGTGCTCGGCGCCGAGGCCGGCGTCGCCGGCTTCCCGGAACCCGGCGGCCGAATCGATCCTGGGTTCGCCGGCGCCGCATTCTGCGGCCCCGGGCTCTGCGACGCCGGGCTTTGCGTCCCTGCGCCCTGCGTCCCTGCGCCTTGTGGCCCTGCGCCTTGTGGCCCTGCGCTCTGTGGTCGTGGATTCTTCGACGTCGGTTCCGGTGCGGCCGGCTTGGCGGACGCCCGCGACTTCTCCTGGCCCGCGGACGTGGTGGGCGGCTTCGTCGCGGCGTGCGGCGTCGCCGGCGTCGTGGCCGCAGGCCTGGCCGGCGGCGACGCTGATGTGGCCGACGCCGACGAGGCTGCCGACGTGGCAGGCGTGGCCGGGCCGGACGGTTTCGTGCCAGCCGCTGGCCGCGCCGCCGTGCCCTGGCCGGCGGGCCCGGACGAAGGCGGGCGCGCGGGTGGTCTTGGCGGAGGAGGAGGCATCGCGGGCCTGACCGGCGCCGCGGGTCCCGCGTGTGTGGTGGGTGCCGGGCTACCGGGTGCCGATGGCTTCTCGGGCGTGCCTGGCCGTGCCGGCGGTGCCGCCTGGGGCGATGCCGGCTGCGTCCCACCGCGGGCGGACGTCCCGTCGCGAGGTGGTGGGCGCACACCGGGGCGGGTCGGCGCCACCGGGCGGGACGGGTTCGCCGGAGGCGTCGGTGCGGCTCCCGGCCGTCCGCCGCGCTCCGGCGCCGAGTCACGCCCCGGTGCAGGGGGGCGCCGATCGCCGGATCCCGGTCCGCGGTCGGCGGGCCGGCGGTCAGCCGGGCCCTCGGCGCGTCCGCGGTCGGCCGGTTGGCGGTCGGGGGCTGGAGCGGAAGCGAACGCGGGCGGGCCGCCCGGGCGGGGACCGCCGGATCGGCCACGCTCACCCGGCGGCTCCGCGGCGGGCACCGGCTTCTCGGCCGGGTCGCCCTGGTCGGCCATGCACTCACTCCTGACGCGCAGCGCTTCCATCCGGTGCCCTGACGGACTACCGGCGAACCGGGGCGACGGTATCCGTCCGTGCTCTGACCGACGGAAGGCGGCCCGGGTGAATCGTCCTACTTCGCCCAGGCATGCGAGGGCGGGGCCGGTCGAATCGACCCGCGCGAAGCGGCACGGATGACACGCCGGGGACGTGGTTCGCGGTCGCGCCCGGACGGCGCCGTCGTGGAGCCGCTGGTCGCGCGCGCCGACGCTAACGGATGGGCTCGCGCGGAACAACCCCGCGCCCGCGCGTCGACCCACTTCCGTGCCCGCGCCCGTGCCCGTACACAGGCTTTCCGCCGGAGCGGGCGGCGCGGGGCGGGAACGCGGCGTCACCGCTGGCACGGCCACACGGCCTGACGCACAGGACCTATTACACACAGCAGTGTCACTCAGGCCTCGGCTACCATACCCGCACAGTGTGTCCCTGCCAGGCGACAGGCGTGGCCGACGCGCCCGAGCTCCCAGTTCCTCAGGAGCCTGTTCTGAATCCTGCTTTCGATCCGCGAACCGCGTCCCGACCGGGTATCGGGGGGAGAACCCCTCACGCGATACCGGTACTGGTCGGCGCGCTCCACGCAAAGCGCCGGGTCGATCGTTCCTCCCCCCGCGAAATGACGATCGAGGGCATTTTTCAGAACCGTGACCGGGCGTCCGGCAGCCGGCGGAGCCACCGGCCGCCCACCAGCCGGGCACGCTGTTCACGCTGCACGGCCCACACCCGATGATTGGGAGGATTCCCGTGTCGACGTCCAAGGCCGTCTCGACGGACCTGTCCGTGACCCGGAACTACGTCCGCGACGGCAAAGTGATGCAGATCGCGACGTTGGCGGGTGACGGCGAGCCCGCCGTCTGCAACCTCTGGTACGCGAGCTCGTTCGAACCGGACCGTCTGTTCTTCATCTCCAGGCCCGACCGCACCCACTGCAGGAACATCAGAGCCGATCGCCGGGTGGCCGGCGCGATCGTCACCATCGAGCTCGACGGGCTGGGCCAGGAGGTCCAGGGCGTGAGCTTCGCCGGTACCGCGGAGGAGGTACCGGTGGCGGAGGCCGACGCACTGCTGCCGATCTATCACGGGCGGTGGCCACAGGGCAGCGAGCTGGCGAACGTGGAGATGATGCTGGCGGACGGTAACGCCCACCGGCTCTACGAGATCCGGGTCGACCGCTGGATCCTCTTCGACGAGATCAACCATCCGGACGACCCCCGGCGCGTCATCGACTTCGCCCGGGCGGGCTGACCGGACGGCGGCTCGTCCCAGCCGGCGGCTCGTCCCGGACGGCAACTCGTCCCCGACCACGGCTCGTCCCGCACCGCGGCGGCCCGCGGCCGCAAGCTCGCCGCTCAGCAGTTGTCGTCGTGCCCGGCACCGAAGGTGCAGCACGGGAAATGGGGTGGCGGGCGGCCGCGGGCCACCGGGTCGAAGCCCGGTGGCCCGGCGCTGTTCGCTCCGCCACGGCCGGCGCCACCACGATCGTGCCGTTCCAGCCCGCCACGGGCCACCGATCGCGAGCGACCGGCGGCGGCACTCCCGCGGCGGGCACGGGCCCGCGGGCCCGGTCAGACCGCCTCGCCAATGCGGTGCACCCGCATCATGTTGGTCATGCCGGCGACACCCGGCGGAGTACCGGCGACGACGACCACCAGCTCGCCCGGCCGGCAGTGCCCGATCTGCTGCAGGGCCGTGTCGACCTGCCGGACCATCTCGTCGGTGCTCTCCGCGAACGGCACCAGCACCGTCTCCACACCCCACAGCAACGCCATCTGGCTGCGCACGCCGGGGATGGGGGTGAAGGCGAGGACGGGCACCGCGCTGCGGTACCGGATCAGCCGGCGGGCGGTGTCCCCGCTGAGGGTGTGGGCCACCAGGTAACGGGCGCCGATCGCCTCGCCGACGCTCACCGCCGCCTGGGCGATCGCGCCGCCGAGGGTGCGCGGCGGGGTCCGCAGCGGGGGGATGCGACCGAGATCCGCCTCGGCGGTCTCGATGATCCGCGCCATGGTCGCCACCGACTCGACCGGGTACGACCCGACGCTCGTCTCGGCCGAGAGCATGATCGCGTCGGCGCCGTCCAGCACGGCGTTGGCGCAGTCGCTCGCCTCGGCGCGGGTCGGCCGGGGCGCGCTCACCATCGACTCGAGCACCTGGGTGGCGACGATGACCGGCTTGGCCCGCTCACGCGCCTGGCTCACGGCCCGCTTCTGGACGAGGGGGACGTCCTCGAGCGGCAGTTCGACACCGAGGTCACCGCGGGCGATCATGAGGCCGTCGAAGGCCTCGATGATCCCGTCGAGCTCGTCGACGGCCTGCGGCTTCTCGATCTTCGCGAGGACGGGAACCCGGATCCCGACCTCGTCCATGATCGAGCGGACGGCCGCGTAGTCCTCGGCGGACCGGACGAACGACAGCGCGATCATGTCGACGCCGAGCTCGAGCGCGAAGCGCAGGTCGTCGGCGTCCTTCTCGGACAGCGCGGGCACCGTCAGCGCGGCGCTGGGGATGTTCATGCCCTTGTTGTCGCTGACCTTGCCGCCGATCACGACGGTGGTGCGGACGTCGGTGTCCTCGACCCCGTCGATCCGCAGGTTCAGCCGGCCGTCGTCGACGAGGATGGTGTCCCCGGCGGCGACGTCCCGGGTCAGGCCCGGGTACGTGGTGCCGACCTGTTCCTGATCTCCCAGGACGTCACGGATGGTGACGGTGAAATGCTGCCCGGGCAGCAGGGTGACCCCGCCGTCGGCGAACCTGCCGAGGCGGATCTTCGGCCCCTGCAGGTCGGCCAGGATCCCCACGCTGCGGCCGGCGGCCGCGGCCGCCTCGCGCACCAGGGCGTACGCAGCGGCGTGCTGCTCGTGCGTTCCATGCGAAAAGTTGAGCCGGGCAATGTCCATTCCGGCGTCGACGAGGGCCC
Organism: Frankia sp. Mgl5; assembly: GCF_023242985.1. Taxonomy (NCBI): domain Bacteria; kingdom Bacillati; phylum Actinomycetota; class Actinomycetes; order Frankiales; family Frankiaceae; genus Frankia; species Frankia sp. Mgl5. The sequence continues at coordinate 22,344 of NZ_JALKFY010000679.1, forward strand.
GGACCATCTCGGGAGAGTTGGTGGCCGGGCCGAGGGTGCAAACTATCTTGGCTCTTCGTGGCACGGTCAAAGCCTAGGTAACGAACGCCCGGGATAGGACATGGGCCCTGGTGACACACTCGATCCGGCGGTTCTGGGCCACTTAGTCCCGAGAGGTTCTGTGACCGTTTCGCACCCGGGCGTTCGGACACATGCTGCGCGCAAGGGCACAGCAGGCGTACCTTCGCATGGTCCACCCGCAAGAGCGGGTGAAGCGACAGTTACGGGAAAGCTGGCAACGGCGCCGCACGATCCCGGACGTCCAGACCGCGGCATGTTACCGCCCTGAAACAACCTGGAGCCCGGCCATGACCAACAATCCCGCAATTCACCGGCGGCCTTCCGGCGACGTGGACATCGCGCTGCCCCACGAGGCCCTCGAGCCCGACACCGCAGCCACGGACACCGTGTCGCTGGACGCGGCATCCGTGACAACCGGTTCGCCGACCGGCCCGGCCGGTGTGACCTCCGTCGCCCAGGCGGCCTGAGCGGCAGTCAGCGCGCGGCCGGCAGGGCCGCCACCCCGCCGTTCGGCGGGTCGAGGGTGACGCGGGCACCGGAGCTCCAGTCGGCCGGCGGCCCGGTCACCCCCGCGGCGGCCGGGGCACCCGCCTCGCCCGCCTCTCCCACGACGGTGGCGCCGTCCGTATCGGCGTCGTCGTCCGTACCGGCCGCGTCATCCGTATCGGCGGTATCGGCGGCGGCCCGCGACCCCGGCCGCCCGCCGGTCCCGGCGTCGTCCTGCGTGGCGAACTGGGTGTGGTGAAGCTCGGCGTAGAGGCCGCCGAGGGCCATCAGCTCGTCATGGGTGCCGCTCTCGACGATCCGCCCGCCGTCGACCACGAGGATGCGGTCGGCCCGCCGGACGGTCGAGAGCCGGTGGGCGATCACCAGCGACGTGCGCCCGGCCAGCGCCGCGGTCAGCGCCCGCTGCACCGCGGCCTCCGACTCGCTGTCCAGGTGGGCGGTGGCCTCGTCCAGAACGACCACCGCGGGCTCCTTGAGCAGCAGCCTGGCGATGGCCAGCCGCTGCTTCTCGCCGCCCGAGAGCCGGTATCCGCGGTCCCCGACGACCGTGTCCAGCCCGTCGGGCAGGTCACGCACCGCCTGGCCGATGTGGGCCGCGTCCAGCGCCGCCCACATCCGCTCCTCGGTCGCGTCGGACCGGGCGAACAGCAGGTTGGCCCGGATGGTGTCGTGGAACAGGTGCGCGTCCTGGGTGACCATGCCGACCGCCGACCGCAGCGAGCGGCCGCTGACCGCGCGGACGTCGAGCCCCCCGATCCGGACCACGCCGTCCCGGGCGTCGTACATCCGGCCGACGAGTTGGCTGATGGTGGTCTTCCCCGCGCCGGACGGGCCGACGAGCGCCACGAGCTCACCGGGGCCCACCCGGAAGGTGAGGTCGTGCAGCACCGGCTCGGGTGTCCGGCTGTCGAGCACGGCCGTGGACTCCAGCGAGGCCAGTGACACCTCCGTCGCCGCCGGATAGCGGAAGCCGACGTGGTCGAACTCGACGGCCACCGGCCCCGCCGGCAGCTCGACGGCGTCCGGCGCGTCCTCGATCGCCGGCCGCAGGTCGAGAACCTCGAAGACCCGCTCGAACGAGACCAGCGCGGTCATCACGTCCACGTGCACGTTCGACAGCTGCGTCAGCGGGCCGTAGAGCCGGGTGAGGTAGGCGGTGAGCGCGACGATCGTGCCGACCTCGAGGCTGCCCCGGGCCGCGAACGTGCCGCCGACGCCGTAGACGATCGCCGTCGCCAGCGAGGCGACCAGGGTGAGCGACATGAAGAAGATCCGCCCGTACATCGCCTGGGTGATGCCGATGTCCCGGACCCGCCCGGCACGGCGGCGGAAGGTGCGCACCTCGCGGTCGGGCTCGCCGTAGAGCTTGGTGAGCAGCGCGCCGGCGACGTTGAACCGCTCGGTCATCATCGTGTTCATCTCGGCGTTGAGGCCGTAGCTCTCCCGCGTCAGCGCCGCCAGCCGCGGCGCCAGCAGGCGCGCCGGCACGACGAACACCGGCAGCAGCACGAGCGCGACCACGGTGATCTGCCAGGACAGGCTGATCATCGCGGCCAGGACGAAGACGACCGACAGGAGGTTGGACAGTACCGCGGACAGCGTGTTCGTGAACGCGGACTGCGCGCCGAGGACGTCGTTGTTCAGCCGGGTGATGAGCGCGCCGGTCTGGGTGCGGGTGAAGAAGGCGATCGGCTGGCGCTGCACGTGGTCGAACACCTGGGAGCGCATCTCGTAGATCAGGCCCTCGCCGATGCGGGCGCTGAACCAGCGCTGGCCCAGCCCCAGCAGCGCCTCGCCGACGGCGAGAGCCGCGACCACCCCGGCGAGCGCCTGGACGACCCCGGCCCGGCCGGGCACGATCCCGTCGTCGATGATCGCCTTGAAGAGCAGCGGGGTGGCGGCGCCGGTCGCCGCGCCCAGCACGATGAGGACGCCGAAGCCGGCGAGCTGCCGACGGTAGGGGCGGGCGAAGCCGACGATGCGGCGGACGGTCCCCGGGCGCAGGCTGGCCCGCGTCACCGAGCGGTCCCGTTGGAACGAGCGCATCGTGGACCAGTTGTCGACCGCAGTTCTCATGGAGCCTCCGACGCACCGCTACGTGTTACTACGTAACGGTGTAAGCGAGGGTTTGCTAGCCCGCATTCCCGGCGGTCGTGGCCAGGACCCGCGCGAGGGCGTCGTCCTCCGCCGCCCGGCGCTGGATGCCCGACCGCTCGCGGGCGCCGGCGAGCAGCGCCTTCGTCTCCGCGCTGACGTCGGGCGGCACCGCGAGCAGGCGGTCCACCAGGCGGCCGACCTCGGCGTCGAGGTCCCGGCGGGGGACGACGAGCGCGGCGAGGCCGAGCCGGAGCGCGTCCCGCGCACCCACCGGCCTGCCGGTCAGACAGAGCGCGAGCGCGCGGGCGTAGCCGACGGTGTCGACGAGGGTACCCGCAACGCCCAGGCCCGGCACGCGACCGGCCGTGGCCTCGGTGAGGCACAGGGATGCGTCCTCGGTCAGTACCCGCAGGTCGCAGGCGAGGGCCAGTGCCAGCCCCGGGCCCGTCGTCGGCCCGGCGGAGACGGCGATGCTGAGCAGGTCCGGCCGCTCGGACAGCCGGCGCGCGACCCGGGACCACGTGGCGAGGTTCCGCCCGGTCGCGGCCCCTCCGGTGGATGGGCCGGCCGTCGGGCCGGTCTGGTGGCCGACCTCGCGATCGGCTCTGTGTTCGATTTCGTGGCTGGTCTTGTGGTCGACCTTGTGGTCGACCGGAGCCGACAGGCGGTGTACGGCGTTCACGACGACGACACGGACGTCGCCGCGCAGGTCGCGCAGGATGCCGTCCATCGCCGCGGCGATGCCCGGGAGGGTGGGCGTGTCGCCCACCCAACCCGACACATCTTCACTCACAGTGAGCGAGACGCAAGGGCCAGCTGCGAGTACGCCCAGCCCGGCCGCCGCCGGGTCGGCGGCGGCCGGCATGCTCATGGTCAGGCGCTTTTCTTCTTGGTACCCCGGGTCGCGCCCCCACGTCCGCGCAGCGTCGTGCCCGACTCGGACAGGATCCGGTGGACGAACCCGTACGAACGACCCGACGACTCGGCAAGCAGGCGAATGCTCTGTCCGGACTCGTACTTCTTCCGAAGTTCGGCAGCGAGCTTGTCCCGCTCCGCCCCGGTGATCCGGGTTCCTTTCCTAAGCTCGGCCAATGTGGCCCCCTCCGTGTTCGATGATCTGCGAACCGATCTTCACCCAGCTTCGGTGTCCGCGCCACTCGAAGCCCGTGTGATCCATCACACGCGGTGGTGCAGTCGCCGGGACAGCCTCGCACGCGTCCGAGGCGCACGCCGACGAGCCGACTCCGAGCAGTCACATAGCCCCTGACCTGCTACAGCGCGCCCGAAGCCCGAGTTCGACGACACAGCGGCCAGTCTCGCGGTCGGCTGGGATCCGATCGGGCAGGGGCTCCCGCGCGGCGCGTCGAACATCGTCACCGACGGTACATCCGTCTCGGCTCCCCCGCGGGGATCCGCGGGCCGCCGGGACTGGTTACGGTGCATGCATGGTCAACGGCCGGCCGACGAGGGCGGCGCCCTCACCGGCGCGGCTCACACCCAGCGCCCGGCAGGAACCCACGCGGCGCATCCGTACACGCAAGGTGACCGGAACGCTGCCCCGTCGCGCCCCGGCCCTGTCCGCGCTGCGGGCCGAGGGGGTCGATGTCGGGCTCTGGTGCGCGGCGGCCGGGTTCGGCCTGCTCCTCAGCGGGCTCATCGCCGCCACCGACGTGGACCTCGGCTCCGCCGCGCCGTTCCCGGTCGGCTGGCGCACGCCCCACCTGGCGCCGGCGACGCTGCTCCCGGTGCTCGTGGCGATCGTCACCCTGGCGCTCGCCCGCCGGGCCATCCGCGCCCGCTGGCCGCTCCTGCTCCTGTTCGGCTTCGCCGCATCACTGTGCTGGAGCCTCGCCCTGGCCGCGGCGGCCGGCCCGGGCCTCACCGATGGCCTGCGCCCGCCGCCGGTGTACCTGACCGCCGCCGGCGCCGTCGGCGACGACCCGCTCGGCTACCTCGCCGACTGGGTCGCCCAGTCCGTCGACGGGCCGGTGTCCGCGGCACAGGCCGGCGCGGCGGACCTGCCGCGGGCGCCCTCCAGCCTGCTCACAAGCCATCCGCCCGGCCCTGTGCTGCTCGTGTGGGGGCTGGACCAGCTCGGGCTCGGTGACCTCGCCGACGGGGCTGACGGGGCCGGGAGCGCGGTGCCGCTCGGGCTGGCGCTGACGGCGCTGACCGCGCTGGGCGTCCCGCTGGTCGCGGTCGCGGTGCGCTCGCTGTGCCACGAGACGGCGGCGCGCCGGGCCGTCCCGGTGCTCGTGCTGACGCCGTGGGCGCTGTGGGCCGCCGCGTCGCCGCGGGCCGTCGCCATCCTGCCGGCGGCGGCGGCGGTCGCCGTGGGGGTGCTCGGGTGCGAGCCGGGCCGGCGATGGCGACTGTCGTGGGCGCTGCTGTCGGGCCTGCTGCTGGGGGTGAGCGGCCTGTTCGACTACGCCGTGGTGTGGCTGGGCGTCGCCGTCGCGGCCGCGTACTTCGTCCGACGCCAGCCGCTGATGAACGTGTTCACCGGGCTCGGCGCGCTGCTCCCGCTCTGGCTGTTCTTCGCCTGGGGCTTCTCCTGGCCGGACGGCCTCACCCGGGCCCGGGTCGACACCGGGCCCGCCACGATGCTGGCCTGGCTCGCCCTGGACGCCGTCGTGGTGCTGCTGGCCGGCGGGCCGGTGCTGGTCCGCGCGCTGCGCCGGATCCGGCTGACCCCCGGCTGGCCGTTCCTGGTCGGCGCCGGCGCCGCGGTGCTGTTCAGCCTGTGCGCGGGGCTGGCCTGGGGTGGGGTGGAGCTGGCCTGGCTGCCGCTGGCGCCGTGGCTGGCGGTGGCGGCGCTGGCCCCGCGCCCCCGCCCGGACGGACCGGGTGACACGGTGCGCGCGGGTGACCTTCCGGGCCTGCTGATCGGGACGGGCGCCCTCGCCGCCATCGTCCTGCGGATCTTCCTCGGGAACGGCTGAGCTGCGCGGACCCGGCCGGAGAACGCGCCCGAACGCCTCGTGGCCCAGGCGGGCTCGGCGATCAGATGGGCTCGGCAATCAGGCAGGCTCGGCGATCAGGCCGACTCGGCGGCGGCGGGCGGCACCGGCTGGGCCACCTCGCCCCGCGGCATGTCGGGTTCGAGGTAGACCCGGCGCGCGGTGGGCACGGCGGCGCGCAGCAGCGCCTCGGCCTCGTTGATGGCGGCGGCGACCTGGGCCGTGGTCAGATCCGGGTCGAGCCCGATCTTGGCCGCGACCAGCAGCTCGTCCGGGCCGAGGTGCAGGGTCCGCATGTGGATCACCGTGGTGACCGCCGGCGCCGAGCTCAGCGCCCACCGGATCGCCTCGACGGTCTGCGGGGTGGCGGCCTCCCCGACCAGCATCCCGTAGGTCTCCAACGCGACGATCACGGCGACGGCCAGCAGCAGGATGCCGATCGCGAGGGTTCCGGCGGCGTCCCAGAGCGGTTCGTCGAGCAGCAGCGTCAGGCCGACACCGGCGAGGGCGAACAGCAGCCCGCACAGCGCCGCCAGGTCCTCCAGCAGGACGACCGGCAGCTCCGGGGACCGCGACTCCCGGATGAACTGCCACCACGACCCCGTGCCCTTGGAATGCCTCGACTCCCTGATGGCCGTCCGGAACGAGAAGCCCTCGAGAACGATCGCGATGGCGAGGACCACGATCGCCACCACCCCGCTCTCCAGCTCGTGCGGGTGACGCAGCTTCTCGACACCCTCGTAGACCGAGAACAGCCCGCCCACGCTGAACAGCACGATGCCGACGAGGAAGCCGGCGATGTAGCGGGAGCGCCCGTAGCCGAAGGGGTGCTCCTCGTCCGCCGGCTGGCTGGCGTTGCGCTGCCCGAGCAGGAGCAGCGCCTGGTTGCTCGAGTCGGCGACGGAGTGGATCGACTCGGCGAGCATGGACGACGAGCGGGTGAAGAGGAACGCGACGAACTTCGCGACCGCGATGCCCAGGTTCGCGAGCAGTGCCGCCACGACCGCCTTGGTGCCGCCTTCTGTGCTCACGCGCTCCCGCTCTCGTCCCCGTGGATGTCTCCCGCGCGCCCGAGGGCGCCCGGACCGAGCGCCCAGTGTGTCAAGGCGGCCGCCTCCGCGCGCCGTCGGGTACTCCCGTGGTATCAGGCCAGCGTGACGAGATCGGCGAGGTCGGGCGACCAGGTGTCCTCGACGCCGTCCGGCAGCATCAGGACCTTGTCGGGGCTCAGTGCCTCGACCGCGCCCGGATCGTGCGTGACGAGGACAACCGAGCCCCGGTAGGTGCGCAGCGCGCTCAGGACCTCGCCACGGGACGCCGGGTCGAGGTTGTTCGTCGGCTCGTCGAGCAGCAGCACGTTGGCTGAGCTGCACACCAGGCCGGCCAGGGCCAGCCGGGTCTTCTCACCGCCGGAGAGCGTCTCGGCGAGCTGTTCGACCGCGTCCCCCCCGAACAGGAAGGCGCCCAGGATGCGGCGCAGGTCGACGTCGGAGGCGGTGGGCGCCGCGGCGCGCATGTTGTCGAGCACCGTGCGGGAGGTGTCGAGCGTCTCGTGCTCCTGCGCGTAGTACCCCAGGCGCAGGCCGTGCCCCGGGTGTACCTCGCCGGCGTCCGGGGTCTCCTGGCCGGCGAGCATGCGCAGCAGCGTCGTCTTGCCGGCGCCGTTGAGGCCCAGGACCACGACCCGGGTGCCGCGGTCGATCGCCAGGTCGACGCCGGTGAACACCTCCAGCGAGCCGTAGGACTTCGACAGGCCGGTGGCGGTCAGCGGCGTGCGGCCACACGGAGCCGGATCGGGGAAGCGCAGCTTGGCGACCCGGTCGGCGACCCGGACCTCGGCGAGGCCGGAGGCGAGGCGCTCCGCGCGGCGGTCCATCTGGTGTGCCGCGCGCGCCTTGGTGGCCTTCGCCCGCATCTTGTCGGCCTGGGCCCGCAGCGAGTCGATCTTCTTCTCCGCGTTGGCCCGCTCCCGCCGCCGGCGCCGCTCGTCCTGATCGCGCTGGGTGAGATAAGTCTTCCAGTTGACGTTGTAGACGTCGAGCGCGGCGCGGTTGGCGTCGAGATGGAAAACCTTGTTCACGCTCTTGTCCAGCAGGTCGACGTCGTGGCTGATGACGATCAGGCCGCCGGAATGGGCGCGCAGAAAGTCACGCAGCCAGGTGATCGAGTCGGCGTCGAGGTGGTTGGTCGGCTCGTCGAGCAGCAGTGTCGCGTCGGAGTTCCCCGAACCGGCGAACAGGATCCGGGCCAGCTCGACGCGGCGGCGCTGGCCACCCGAGAGCGTTCCGATCTGCTGGCCGAGAACTCGGTCGGGCAGGCCGAGCGAGGAGCAGATCCGCGCCGCCTCCGCCTCGGCGGCGTACCCGCCGAGCATCCCGAACCGCTCCTCCAGCCGGCCGTAGCGACGCACCGCGGTGTCGCGGGCCGTCTCGTCGACGAACTCGGCCATCTCGAGCTGGAGCTTCTCCATCTCGCGCAGGATCACGTCGAGGCCTCGGGCGGCGAGCACGCGGTCGCGGGCGGTGTCGGCGAGGTCGCCGGTGCGCGGGTCCTGCGGCAGGTAGCCGATCTCGCCGCGGATGTCCACCTTGCCGGCGAAGGGCAGGGTCTCCCCCGCGAGCGTCTTCAGCATCGTCGTCTTGCCGGCGCCGTTGCGACCGACGAGGCCGATACGGTCACCCGGCTGCACCCGGAACGAGACCGGCTCGATCAGTGTGCGGGCTCCGGCACGGAGCTCGAGCTCGGACACGATGATCATGAGGGTCGGCCTCTTTCGTACATCGGATTCGTGCGCGTATCAGGTGTCAGCGGTTGGCCACCACGACACCGGGGTGCCTGGGAAACGCCCGCCTCACGACGCGGCAGAGGTCATGTCCTCCAGGGTACGGGCCGCGGCACCGCGCCCGACGGGCGTCCCGCGCCAGACGGTCGGTGACTACCGCCGCGCGGGTGCGCCCACCAGGCGTTGCGGGTACGCCTTTCCCAGGTCACGGGCACGAGCCCCGGCTCACGGACGCCTTCGGGCCAGACACGGGGAGGTCACGATGACAACCACGTACCGACAGAACCGGGAGACGCAGCGCCCGAGCTCGCTGTGGTCGGCCCTGGTCATCCTCGGAGTCGCGGTCACGGTCCTGGGGTTGCTGCTCATCACCAATCCCTTCACCACCGTCGGCGCGCTGGCCGTCATCGCCGGTGTGGCTCTTCTCGTCTCCGGCATCACCGAGATCGTCTCCGCCGTACGCACCGAGAACAGCAGCTCCGCCATCTTCTTCGGCGCGCTGACCGCCGTCGCCGGCGTGGTGATCCTGCTGTGGCCGGGGGTGACGCTGCACGCGATAGCGGTGGTCGTCGGTGCGGCCCTGATCGTCGCGGGGGTGGTCCGGGCACTGCTGGTGCTGGCGAGTCGGAACGGCCAGGCCGGCCGCACCGGAAGCGTGGCCCGTGGCCTGCTGATCGCCGCGCTCGCCGTGGTCCTCGGGGTGCTGGCCCTGGCCTGGCCGTCCTCGACCATGGTGGTGCTCGCGGTGCTGTTCGGCATCCAGCTCGTCGTCACCGGCGTGACCGAGGTGGCACTCGGCCTGGCCCTGCGTCCCTGAGCAGCCTGCTCGCCCCTTGATTTCCTTCTCGCCCTCTCCGAGCGAAATCCGCCGCCAGCGACCCCCGAAACAATGGTCGCCCCGGGCTCAGCCCAGGATGCGCTTGCGCCAGAGTTCGACGGCCTCGGGCCGGGCGCCGCGGTCGAGGAACCAGCCCTCCGGGCCCTGCGGGTGCCCGTCGATGATGGCCAGCACCTGCTCGACGGCGTCCACCGAGACCTTGGTGACCTCCTTGTCGACGACCCGGCCATCGGGGAGGATCGCGTGCCCTCGCAGGCGGCGCAGCACGCCCGGCATGTTCTCGCCGGTAACCAGGTAGTCGGCGACCACCTGCTCCGGGACGACACCGGCCAGGCGCAGGAGGAGGGCGACGACCACACCCGTGCGGTCCTTGCCGGCCGCGCAGTGCACCAGGAGCGGACCGGGGGCCTCCGCCGCCAGGTCGAGGATCTCCACCAGCCGGGACGTCGCGATGTCGAGCATCGCGGCGTACAACGTGCGCAGGCCGCCCGCGAGCGCGTCCGGCGGCAGGGAGTCGCTGACCCGGCCGGTCTCCTCGCCGAGCAGGGGCATCACGTGGATCTCCGAGCCGATCAGGGACAGCGGGTGCGGGGAGCTCCCCCGCTCGACCGCGGAGCGCAGGTCGACCACGGTCGGCGGGGGCCAGGTGAACTCCGCCGCCGGCCGGGCGTCCTCGACCCGGTGCATCTCGCTGCGGTACAGCACGCCCGTGTTGGTGACGCGGCCGTCCGTGGTGGTCATGCCGCCGACGTCGCGCAGGTTGGCGAGCCGTTCCGTGGCGAGGTCTTCTGTTCCCATCCGATGTCCTCCCGAGAGCGCGGTGCACGCAGGGTCCCGGCTGCCTCCGTCGGGCGGGTGGCCGGGCCGGGCGGGCCAGACCGGGCCGGGTCAGGCCCTGGCCCCGGTGTCATCGCCGCGCGTGCGGACCCACGCCATCCTCGCCGAAGAGGCCGACCTCATGTGGGGCGATTACCCCCACACCGGGCGGCGGCTCGGCGACGGAGGTCGGCCCGGCGACGGACGCCGGCTTGGCTACGGGCGTCGCCCGCCCGGCCCGCCGGGCCCGGGACGGGCCGGCGGTGGCCGGCGGACCGGCAGCGGCGGCCGCCTCCTCCGGGTCGACGTCGACGGGGTCGACGAGGTGACGGCCGGTGTTGCGGACGCTGCCGACCTCGGGTGAGACCGGGTGCGCGGCGAACACCCCGGCCGGCGCGGGCCGCAGGATCCCGGCGAGCGCCTCGGGATCCCGCAGCGTCGGGTCGATCCAGCGGGACCAGGCCGGGCGCGGCACCACGACGGGTGACCGGTCGTGGATGAACTCGATGCCCGCGGCCGCGTCGGTGGTGAGGATCGTGAACGTGGTCAGCGGCTGCTCACCCTTCGACCAGACCTCGTAGAGCCCGGCGAAGGCGAACAGGCCGTCGGCCCCCGGGTGGCCGGCCGGATGGATGTAGTAGGGCTGACCGCGGCGCGAGCCGCCGGGCCGCCGCCACTCGTAGAAGCCGGTGGCGGGAACGAGGCACCGGCGGGCGGCGAACGCAGCGCGAAACGCCGGCTTGGACGCGACCGACTCGGCGCGGGCGTTGATCAGGCGGCTGCCGATCGCCGGGTCCTTCGCCCAGAACGGGACCAGACCCCAGGTGGCCAGCCGCAGGACCCGCCCGCCGCCCGCGGCCCGCGGCCCGCCGCCCCCGCCTGTCTCACCAGCCTCGCCGCTTTCGCCGGCCCCGCCGGTGCCAGCGCCAGCCGCCGGCTCACCGTGCCCGGCGCCGCCCGGCGGCCGACGCGCGACGACGATCGGCATCACCGTGGTCGGGGCGACGTTGTAGCTCTCCGTCACCCGGCCGCCCGTCTCGTCCGCCGCGGACATCGCCGCGGCGAGATCGTCGGCGCTCAGAGTCTGGGTATACCTGCCGCACATGTCTGAGCAGTCTTCCAGCTCCCACCGACACTTCCGGCCAACCAGCACCGGCCCCCGCCGACGGGCGACCAGAAGGGCCGTCCAGGAGAGCCGTCCACGAAGGCCATCCAGGAAGACCATCCAGGAAGACCGGCCAGGAAGGGTCGCCGGGAGGATCAGACGACGAGCGCGGCCGCCGCGGTCGCCAGGCAGCCCAGCGAGAGCAGTCCGAACGCGCCGACCCAGAAGGCACCCGGCAGTCCGGTGAGGCGGGCGAGCTGGTCCGGGTCGGAGTCCCGGGCGCGCCGCTGCCGCCGCTGTCGCTGGACCTCGATGATCGGCCGCACCGCCCCGAGCAGCAGGAACCAGGTCGCGTAGGCGGCGAAGCCGGCCTGGACGTCGTCCGCCGCGAACCACGAGATCCCGAGCACGACGACAGTGCTGACCAGCACCGACACGACACCGAAGGCGTTGCGGACGACCACCAGCATGACCAGCAGCAGCGCGACGAGGATCTGCAGGAGCAGGCTGATCCGCCCGGTGGCGAGCAGGCCGGAGGCGCCCAGCCCGAGCAGCGACGGCGTCGTGTAGCCGGCGGCGACGGTCAGGATGACCCCGGGCCCGGTCGGCCGGCCCGAGGACACCGTGACGCCGGAGGTGTCGGAGTGCAGGCGCACCCCGGCCAGGCGGCGGCCGGTGGCGACCGCGGCGAGGGCGTGCCCGCCCTCGTGCGCGATCGTCACGACGTGACGGGCGGTCGGCCAGGTGCGGCCGCTCGCCACAGTGAGCAGCGCGACGACCCCCGTGAGGACGAGGATCCAGTGCGCGGGGGCCGGCTGCGCGTCGAGGCTCCGGCTCAGCAGATCGGACGTGGCTGCCCCTCTCCTCGTCGCCGGTGGATCGTCGCCGGCGGACGGACGGTACGCCGCCACGATCGTCCCGCATGAGCCGCCCGGGTCCAACGCCCCGGTATGGCATCGTCCGTCGGCTCGCCGACAGCACGGAGCCGGACGGGGCGCAGCCGGACGGGGCATCCGGTAAATGCACGACTCGCGCCGCCCCGTGGCGCACGATGGGTCCGCGCACGCCGGGTGGCGGGCGGCGGGCGGCGGACCGCGAGGCACCGATCTGACGGCATACCGATCTGGGGAGGATTCGCGGCATGGCGGAGTACGTGTACCGACCGGTCATCCATACGGCGATGGGGCTCTTCCGCGCGTTGCGCCTGCGGCTGGACATACGTGGCGAGGAGAACGTGCCGGCCGGCGGCGGGGCCATCGTGCTGATCAACCACGTCTCCTACCTGGACTTCGCGCTCGCCGGGGTTCCCTTCTGGCACGCGCGGCGGCGCATGGTCCGGTTCATGGCCAAGAAGCAGGTGTTCGACCACCGCGTCAGCGGACCGCTGATGCGTGGGATGCACCACATCCCGGTCGACCGGGCGGCCGGGGCCGGCTCGCTGATCGCGGCGGTGCGCGCGCTGCGCGAGGGCGAGCTCGTCGGGGTGTTCCCCGAGGCCACGATCAGCCCGAGTTACTGCCTGGCGCCGTTCAAGTCGGGCGCCGCCCGGATCGCCGCCGAGGCCGAGGTGCCGGTGATCCCCCTGGTGCTCTGGGGCAGCCAGCGGATCCTGACCAAGGGCCGCCCCCGCGACCTGCGCGCGGCTGTCGGCACGCCGGTCTCGATCACGGTCGGCAAGCCCGTCCCGTACTCGGAGCTGCCGGACGCCCGGACCGGCACCGCGCTGCTGGAGCTCCGGATGGGCGAGCTGCTCGACGACGCGCAGCGCCGCTACCCCGCGCCCCCGCCGGGTGAGTCCCCCTGGTGGCTGCCCGCCCATCTCGGCGGATCGGCGCCCGAGCCCCCCGCCCGTCCCGCCGGCTGACCCGCGGCCGGCTGCGGAAGAATCGTGGACGGACCCGCAGCACGGACCGGAGGACAGACGTGAGCGACCCCGTGACCGGTCAGGTCACCGACGAGGTGACGGACGAGCAGTTCGTGGACGGGCTGCCCAAGGTGGAGCTGCACGTCCACCTGGAGGGCTCGATGCTGCCGGCGACCCTGCTGCGGCTCGCCCGCCGCCACGGCGTCGACCATCTGCCGACCGACCTGGACGCCCTGCGGGCCTACTACGAGTTCCGCGACTTCGACCACTTCATCGAGGTCTACCTGGCCGCCGTCCAGGTCCTGCGGGACGAGGAGGACTTCCGCCTGCTCGCCCGGGAGACCGCGCTCGGGCTGGCCGCGCAGCGGGTGCGCTACGCGGAGATCACCTTCACGCCCTTTCTGCACGTCCAGCGCGGCATCGACCCCGCGGTCGTGTTCGCCGGTGTGGAGGCGGGCCGGCTCGACGCGGAGCGCGAGGCCGGCATCCAGGTGCGCTGGATCACCGACATCCCCGGCCTGCCGGGGACGGACAACGTCGCCTCCGGCGAGCGCACCCTGGAGCTGGCCCTGGCCCATGGCGGCGAGGGTGTGATCGCGCTGGGCCTGGGCGGGCCCGAGGTCGGGGTGCCGCGGCCCCAGTTCGGCCCGGTCTTCACCGCGGCACGGGACGCCGGCCTGCACTGCGTCCCGCACGCGGGCGAGACGACCGGGCCCCGGACCATCTGGGACTCGCTCGAGTACCTGCACGCGGAGCGGATCGGGCACGGGACCAGCGCGCTGGGCGACCCGGCGCTGGTCGAGCACCTGCGCCGGCACCGCATCCCGCTGGAGGTCTCCCCCACCTCGAACCTGTGCACCGGGGCCGTGGCCAGCTACGGGGTGCACCCGCTGCCGGAGATGATCGCGCAGGGCCTCCAGGTGAACCTGAACAGCGACGACCCGCCCATGTTCAACACGACGCTGCGCGCGGAGTACCTGCACGCGCTGCGCTCGCTCGGGCTCTCCCGGCAGCAGGTGTTCGACGTGGCCGCCGCGGCGGTGGAGCACTCCTTCCTGCCGGCGGACGGCAAGGAGCGGCTGCGGGCCGAGTTCACCGCGGCCGCGGTGGATCTCGGCGTCCGCCCCGCGGCCCCCGCGGGGGGCTGAGCAGGGCCCGCCGGGGCCTGGCACGCGCCTGGCGGAGCCCGGACAGGCGTTGCGGGAACGGGCGTCCCGCGTTTATGGGGTGGGCCCACGGGTACCGCAGCCGACGTCGTTGGTGATCAGCCGATTCGTACGGAGGTCACGCCGTGTCGGCGCTGGGATGGTTCCTGCTGGTCCTCGTTCTCGTAATCCTGGGCGTGGTCCTCGTTGGCGTGCTCGGGGGTGCCCGGCTGGCCCCGGGCGGTTCCGGCCGGGCGCTGCGCAGTCGTTTCGGGCCGGAGTACGACCGTGTGGTGGAACACAGCGGCGGGGATCGCCGCGCGGCCGAACGCAGGCTCGCCGAGGTGGCCCGGCGGCGCGACGAGCTTGACCTCCAGCCGCTCGACGAGCCCGCCCGCGCCGGGTATCTCACCCGCTGGGACGCCGTCCAGGCGCGGTTCGTCGACGACCCCGCCGACTCCGCCCGCCAGGCGGACCGGCTCGTCGTCGAGGTGATGCGCGCCCGGGGCTACCCGGAGTCGACCTTCGACGAGCGGGCCGATCTGATCTCCGCCGAGCGGCCCGAGCTGGTCGCCCCCTACCGGGACGCGCACGCCCGCGCCGAGGCCCCGGCGGGCGGCCCCGACACCGACGGCCCCGACACCGAGGAACTGCGCACCGCCCTGGTCCAGCTGCGCGGGCTCTTCGGATGGCTGGTCACCGGCGAGACGGAGCCGCGGGACCAGGACGCCCGGAGCTCCCCGGCCCTGGCCGGGCCCCCGCGGCAGCGCACCTGACGGCTCGGACGTCCCCCGCCGCCGGCAACGGCCCCGGGCGGGCCTGGCGCACGACTCGGCCGAGACTCCAAGGCAGGAGGACCCGCAATGAACGCATTCGACGCACGCGAGCCCGAGATGGGACCGCCGTCCGGGGAGCGGACCACCGACGGCGGCCCGTCCGCCCGTTCCACCCCCGGCCCGGCCGGCGCGCCCGCGGCCCAGACGGACCGAACGGCCCAGGTGGACCAGGCGGATGACCGGGTTGCCCCGGCGGCTTCGACACCGCTGGGCACGACGGCGCTGCCGGGCACGGCGGCGGAGCCGGGCACGGCGGCGGAGCCGGACGCCTCGGCGTACGCCCTGGTCGGCGACGAGCCGGGGTTCACCACCGGGACGAGCGGCCCCGCGGCACCGCCGGACGCCGTCCGTGACGAGCCGGGCGACGGTGATCCGGCCACGGCCGGCCGCCCGGCCCCTGCCGGCTCGGCCCCTGCCGGCCCGACTTCGACTGGCCCGACCTCCGCCGGCTCGGCGCCTGGCGGCCCGACATCAGCCGGCTCGGCAGGTGCCGGGCCGACGGCCACCGAGGCCACCTCGTCCGGCGAGCCGGAAGGCGCGTGGCGGCAGGTCCTGATCGACTTCGTCGACCATCCCCGCCAGGCGGTCGAGAAGGCCGACCGGCTGGTGGACGAGGCGGTCCGGTCGCTGACCGACCGGATCGGCCGGGAGCACTCGGGGCTGCGCTCCGCCTGGCACGACCACGGTGAGCCGTCGACCGAGGACCTGCGCAAGGCGCTGCGCGGCTACCGGGAGTTCTTCGAGAAGATCCTCAGCGCCCGCTGACCCGCGGGTCAGCGGGCGCTTGCCGGGGGCTGGCCGCTCCTCAGGGGCGTTCGGTGTCGAGGCCGCGGGGCGCCCCGACGGAGCGGCCGGCCAGGTCGAGCTCGCGCAGCTGCTCCTCGGCGGTCTGCTCCACCCGGCGCATGGTCGCCCGCAGGATCGGCGGCGTCATGATCGACGTCACGACCGCCACCAGGACGATCACGGTGTACGTCGCGGTGGAGAGGACGCCGAGGCGCAGGCCCGTGCCGGCCACGACGATCTCGATGACGCCGCGGGCGTTCAGGCCCGCGCCCAGCGAGAGCGCCTCCCAGTGCCCCAGCCGGCTCGCGCGGGCACCGATGTAGGCACCGGCGAACTTGCCCAGGATCGCGAGTCCGAGGATCACGACGGCGGCGAGCGCCACCTCCGGCCGGGTCAGCGCGGTCAGGTCGATGCGCAGCCCGGCGGACGCGAAGAAGATCGGCGCGAGCACGCCCATGACCATCAGGCGGAGCGGTTCGAGCCGCCGGATGTCCAGAGTCGGCGTGGACCCGAGCAGGATGCCGGCGATGAACGCGCCGAGGATCGCCTCCAGTTTGAGAGCGTGCGTCCCGGCGGCCGCGGCGAGGATGAAGACGACCGCCACCGCGATACCGGAACCCGATCCGGTGCCGCCGGTGTCAGCCGTTTCAGCGGACGGCCCGGCAAGGCCGCCGGCGGCGACGGCCAGCCGGGCGAGCGGGCGGCCGACAACGAACGCCGCGGCGACGACACCGATCACGCTGAGCACCGGCCACGCGATGTCGCCGCCGCGCACCCCCGTTGTCGCCATCGCGGAGACCACCGACAGCAACGACCAGCCGACCGCGTCGTCAACCGTGGCGGAGGCGAGGATGAGCTGGCCGACGTTGCGGTGCAGCAGCCGCATGTCGTGCAGGATCTTGGCCGCGACGGGGATCGCGCTGACCCCCATGGCCACCCCGAGGAACAGCGCGAACTCCCCGCGGTCGGCGCCGTCCGCCAGCAGCGACTCCGGCAGGAGCAGGCCCGCGCCGATGCCGAGCCCGACCGGCAGCACGAGGCCGGCGATGCTGATCCGCGCGGCGGTGGCTCCCCGCCGGCGGACCATCCGCATATCCATCTCGATGCCGGTGAGACCCACCAGGAGGATCACGCCGATCTGCCCCAGCGCGTCGAGCAGGTGCATCTGGTCGGGCTCGGCGGGCAGCAGCCAGCCCGAGAACTCGGACGCGACCGCCCCGAGCAGCGATGGGCCGACCACCACGCCCGCGAGCAGTTCACCGACCACGGAGGGCAGCCCGAGTCGGATGGCGAGACGACCGAGCCCCAGCGCGAGGCACAACAGGACGGTCACCTGAAGAAGAAAAATGAGCAATGAATGATGGGACAACGAGGCCACCGGGGCCGCCGTCACGAATGACGTCTCCGTCGCGTTCACTGCGCCAGCCCCCGCCGCCACGTAGTCGTTTCAGCTCGCCGTCCACCGGGTGAATCAGGTGCGATGAGGTTAGCGCCCAGCCGAAGATCCCGGGCCCGACTGACAAGAATCGGGACCTCCGGGAAGGCGGTGATGGATTTCGGTTCGGGCTTGCCGCTTCAGCCCGCCGAAACGCGATCGGGCAACGCATCGACCTCCGACGCAGCGGGCGCAACGGCCTGTGGCGAAGCGGCCGCTGGCGCGGCGGCCGCGGCGCCGCCCCCGCCATAGCGGGCGACGAGCCGCGCGCGCCGCGCGGGGTCGAGATTGGCCCGGGTCACGTCACCGCCGTAGTGCGCGGCGACCCTCGGATCCATGACTCGGAACCAGAACCGGGGGAACAGCGATGTGACGATCATCGAGCCGTATCCGGCGGGAAGCTGCGGAGCCGAGGCGAAGGACCGCAGCGACTGGTAGCGCACGGTGGGGTGCGCGTGATGATCGCTGTGTCGGGGCAGGTGGTACAGCGCGAGATTGCTGATGACGTCGTCGCTGTTCCAGCTGTGCCGTGGGTCGACCTTCTCGTACCGGCCGGCCGCGGTCCACTCCCGCGCCAGCCCGTAATGCTCGATGTAGTTGACCGACTCCAGCAGGGAGAAGCCGACGACCGCCTGCAGCACGAGGAAGGCGAGCACCGCCGGCCCGAACGCCACCGCGAGAACCCCGAACAGCACCACCGTGTAGCACCAGGCGGAAAGCACCTCGTTGCGCGGCGACCAGGGTGAACGACCACGCAGACGCAGCCGGGCCGCCTCGAGCGCCCAGGCCGACCGCAGGCTGCCGACGACCGTGCGCGGCCAGAACCGCCAGAAGCTCTCCCCCATCCGGGCGCTGGCCGGATCCCGCGGCGTCGCGACGTGGACGTGATGGCCCCGGTTGTGCTCCACGTAGAAGTGCCCGTAGGCGGCGGGCGCCAGCATGGCCTTCGCGAGCCGGCGCTCGACCCGGGCGCGCTTGTGGCCCAGCTCGTGCGCGGTGTTGATGCCGATCCCGGTGACCGTGCCGAGCGCGAGGACGACCGCCACCCGCTCGATCACCGACAGGTCGCCGCGCGTCCACGCCCAGCAGCCCATGAGCAGCGCGATACCGGCGAGCGGCAGATAGAGGTAGGTGCACCAGCGGTAGTAGCGGTCGGCGTCCAGCGCCTCGCGGGTTCCCTCCGGGGCGCCGACCGGGTCCTTCGGGGTCGTCGCGTCGAGCACGGGCAGCAGCACGAACACGAAGGCGGGCGTGAGCCACCAGGGCAGGCCCGACCCGGTGCGGTGCCAGAGCCCGAACGAGACGATCGGCAGCAGCGGCGGCAGCAGCGCCGTCAGCCACATGTAACGCTTGCCGTCGCGCCAGGCGACCCCGCCCGGGCCGACGAGCACCGGCGCCGTCATCTGCCGCCCTCCCAGCCTGCCGGGCCCGCCTGCCCGGGACCCGGCCTCGTCCGCCCGAGCAGTGTCACATCCACCACCGGCAGGAACAATCGACCCAGGTGGAAGGCACCCGGCGGCCACCGGCGGTTCACCGACCGGTCCCGCCGGGACACCCCGGCGGTGCAGACTGGCACCGTGAGGCCGCAGAGCGAACCGCCGTCCAGCCCGACGCCCGGACCGCCGGCCGTGCCGGTGGGTGCCGTGCCGGAGGTGGCAGGGCACGGGTCGATGACCGATGCTCCGCCGTGGATCGGCGGTGTCACGATCGGCACGCTGTTCCTCTCGGCGGCCGTCCTCATCACTTACACGCTCCTCCCACTGCCCGGGCAGGAGTCCCTCGGTGATCTGAACTACGTCGTCGCCGGGCTGCTCTTCGCCGGCCACATCACCTTCACCCGCCTCTACCGCACCCGGCTGGCCCGCCCGGCCAGCGGGAGCTCGCCCCACCGGCCGGGCCACGACCCCGACGGAGCGGGCCCATCGGCCAAGCCAAGCCGACCGGAGCCCTCCGACGCCCCGGCCGAGTGACGCAGGCGACGCGTGCGAGGCGATTTCGGCCGGCCTGCGGGCTGAGACGATGCGTCGGTGTCCGCCCTGGTCGTCGTATTTGTCGGCCTTGTCGCCGGGGTGGTGGCGCAGCGCTCGTTCCAGCTCCCTGACGACGCCCCGCGGGCGCTCAACATCTGGCTGCTCGACGTCGCCCTGCCCGCGCTGACCCTGCACGTGCTGCACGGCGTGGAGATCCCGTCGAACGTCGCGATCGTTGTGGCCGCCCCGTACCTTCTGTTCGCCGTCACCGTGCTGATCTACCTGGCGGCGGCACGGCTGATGCGGCTGCCGCGGGAGGTCGTGGTCGCGCTGGTGGCCGCGACCGCGGTGGCGAACACCTCGTTCGTCGGCATCCCGATGGTCACGGCGTTCTTCGGCGAGCAGTGGGTACCCGTCGCGCTGCTCGCCGACCAGCTCGGCTCCTCCCTGCTGCTGAACACCGTCGTGCTGGTGCTGGTGACGGCCACCGCGGGCGCCGCGTCGACGCCGCTGGCGGTGGCCCGCAGGGCGTTGGCGCGTCCCTCGCTCATCGCCCTGGTGCTGGCGCTGGCGCTGCGCCCGGTGGGCTTCCCCGCCTGGCTGGACGAGGCCCTGGCCTCGGTCGGGGCAACGCTCACCCCGCTGGCCCTGTTCTCGGTGGGCCTGCAGCTGCGGCTGCCGGCCGTCCGCCGGTGGCGGCGTGAGCTGACCCTGGGGCTGGTGGTGAAGCTGGCCGTGGCGCCGGTCGTGGTCCTGGGCTGCTACGCGCTCGCGGGCGCGCTCACCGACCCGGACGTCCTCACCGACCCGAACGTCAGGGTGGCGTTGTTCGAGACCGCCATGCCGCCGATGGTCGCCGGGGCGATCATCGCCAACCGGCACGGCCTGGCGCCGCCGCTGCCGAGCCTGCTCGTCGGGGTGGGCGCTCCGCTGTCGGTGCTCACCCTCGCGGTCTGGTCACTCCCGCTACACCCGTAACGCCGGATCACCGGATGGCCGCAAGCAACTACAAGGGCGTCCTATAGTTGGATAGGGAGGCTATCCAGAGGTCGCAGCCGCCGCACGGGCAGACGAGACTCCTCCACGGGCGGCAGCACGCGGCGGTCGCCTGGAGGCGGCGTCGCCCCGAGACCGCTGTCCCCCGGGGACGGCGGTCCGCCGGGCGGACGCACCGCGCACGGCGCCAGACACGAGCAGCACGAGAACGGAGGCGGCCACGTGGCCGAGACCCAGGCGGAGCAGGTACAGACCCCGAGCGAGACCCCGGCGGCCGGCGAGATCCGGCGGATCGGCGTCGTCGGATGCGGTCTGATGGGCTCCGGAATCGCCGAGGCGTGCGCCCGGGCGGGACTCGACGTCCTGGTCCGGGAGGTCGACGCCGGCGCTGTCGAGGCCGGCCGCCGCCGGATCACCGCCTCGCTGGACCGCGGCACCCGCAACGGCAAGCTCCAGGAGGCCGACCGGGACGCGGCGCTGGCCCGCCTGTCGTTCACCACCGACCTCGGCGACTTCGCCGACCGCCAGTTCACCGTCGAGGCCATCGCCGAGAACGAGCAGGCCAAGACCGAGATCTTCGCCGCCCTCGACAAGGTCGTCGCCGACGACTCCGCGATCTTCGCCTCGAACACGTCGTCCATCCCGATCATGAAGCTGGGGATGGCCACCAGCCGGCCGGACCAGGTCCTCGGCGTGCACTTCTTCAACCCGGTGCCGGTGATGAGGCTGGTCGAGCTCGTCCCGTCGCTGCTCACCTCGGAGCAGACCCTCGCCCGCGCCCAGGCGTTCGTGACCTCGGCGCTACACAAGGAGGTCATCCGGTCGCAGGACCGAGCCGGCTTCGTGGTGAACGCGCTGCTCGTGCCCTACCTGCTCTCGGCCATCCGGATGCAGGAGTCCGGCTTCGCCTCCGCGGAGGACATCGACCTCGGCATGGTGCTCGGCTGCGCCCACCCGATGGGGCCGCTGCGGCTGATCGACCTGATCGGGCTCGACACGGTGAAGGCCGTCGCCGAGTCGATGTACGAGGAGTTCAAGGAGCCGCTGTACTCGCCGCCGCCGCTGCTGCTGCGGATGGTGGACGCCGGCCTGCTCGGGAAGAAGACCGGGCGCGGCTTCCACAGCTACGCCTGACCCACCTGACCATCGCCAGGACCAGCTAGGACGAGGACGGCACGGACGTGGACCCGAACTTCGACACCTACCGGCTCACCGACACCCACGTCGCCGTGCGCGAGGCGGTGCGCGATCTCGCCGAGAAGGAGATCGCCCCGTTCGCCGCCGACGCCGACGAGAACGAGCGCTATCCCGTCGAGGCCCACAACGCGTTGGTCCGCTCCGGGTTCAGTGCCGTACACATCCCGGAGGAGTACGGCGGTCAGGGCGCCGACTCGGTGACGACCTGCATCGTCATCGAGGAGGTCGCCCGGGCCTGTGCCTCCTCGTCCCTCATTCCGGCGGTCAACAAGCTCGGCACCATGCCGATCCTGCTGTCCGGCTCGGAGGACCTGAAGAAGCTCGTCCTGCCCTCGATCGCCAGCGGGGAGGCCACCGCCTCCTACGCGCTCTCGGAGCGGGAGGCCGGCTCGGACACCGCCTCCATGCGCACCCGGGCGCAGCTCGACGGCGACCACTGGGTCCTCAACGGCACCAAGACCTGGATCACCAACGCCGGCGAGTCCCTCTGGTACACCGTCATGGCCGTGACCGACCCGAACGCGGCGAAGCCGGCCAACGGCATCTCGGCGTTCGTCGTCCGGGCCGACGACCCCGGCTTCGAGGTCGGCTCCAAGGAGCGCAAACTCGGCATCAAGGGCTCCCCCACCCGGGAGATCCACTTCGTCAACTGCACGATCCCCGCCGACCGGATCATCGGCGAGCCCGGCACCGGCCTGCGCACCGCCCTGGCCACCCTCGACCACACCCGGCCCACGATCGGCGCCCAGGCCGTCGGCATCGCCCAGGGCGCGCTGGACGCGGCGATCGGCTACGTCCGCGAGCGCCGCCAGTTCGGCCGCGCGATCGCCGACAACCAGGCCGTCCAGTTCATGCTCGCCGACATGGCGATGAAGATCGAGGCCGCCCGGCACATGGTGTACGTGGCCGCGGCCCGCGCCGAGCGCGGCGAGCCGAACCTCGGCTTCATCACGGCCGCGGCGAAGTGCTTCGCCTCGGACGTCGCCATGGAGGTGACCACCGACGCCGTCCAGCTCTTCGGCGGCGCCGGCTACACCCGCGACTTCCCGGTCGAGCGGATGATGCGCGACGCGAAGATCACGCAGATCTACGAGGGCACCAACCAGATCCAGCGCGTCGTCATGTCCCGCGCCCTGCTCAAGGGCTGACGAACCCGCGTTTCCCCTGGCAGCAGCCATGACCTGGGCCGCCAACCGATCATGGGGTGGCGGCCCGGATTCCCGACTACCACCGGTCGATCATGGCTGCTGCCGAGTGTTTGTGGACATAGCATGGATTCGATCAAGGGTTGTCCCGCGCCGGCCCCACCGTGCCGGTGGGGGCCGCCCCGTGCAACTGGGTGTCGGTGTAGGACGAGGACCTCGCTGCTGCGGCTAGCCACCCCTGGCGTAGACGCCGCCGGGCGAGGGCGGCACGGGACAACGAGACCGCGGGCACCACAAGCCACAGAAGCATCGGCAGAACGGGGCGATGCCCGGCCGGCGACAGAAGCCAGAAGGCCGCGACCGTGCCCAGGAAGGCGAGCACAGAGATCCACCCGACGCGGGCCGTCCGGACATCGTTCTGGTGGCGGGCCCGACGAGCCTCGACCGATGAAGATCTACCACACCCCGCTGCGGTGAGGACCGCAATCAGTTCAGGCCGGCCGCCTCGTCCTGACCGACGATGCACCGGGCGTAGGTGTGCAGCAGCACCGCGACCGAGTGACCGGCCCACTGGGCGATCTGTGTCGGGGCCACTCCGGCGTTCAGCCACTCCGACACGGCAGCGTGCCGAAGGTCGTACGGGCGGTGCGCAAGTGGCGAGATGAACTCGGCCGACGACAGCGCCCGTTTCCGCGCCTTCGCCCGCACCTTCCGATGACGGTCGTTCGTCACCGGTCCCCCGGTGACGCCCCGGAACAGCCGCCCGTCCTCGGCGGTGCCGAACTCGTCCAGATGCCGCACGTAGAGCGTCACAAGCAGCGGGTGGATCGGTACTTCTCAAGTGTCCCCCGCTGCCCGGTGCTTTAGTTGGCGCGCGGAGCGGGTGCCGTGGCCGGTCCACCCCCAGCCGGTGGGTGCGACGAGCGGGTGCATGTCGCCCTTCAGGGCGGCGGTTACCGGCTCTTGTAGATGTCGTGGGTGCCGATCCGCAGCCAGCGGACATGCGGGCCGTCGCGGCCCGGAACGGGCTCGCCGTACTCCCACAGGGCCCGGCCGTCCTTCGCCCACCGCAGTTCGAATACGCCCGGCTCGGAGCGGAAGCCCTTCACCCCGAGGCTTGGGTGGAACTGGCCCGCCTCCAAGCCTTCACGGAACAGTGCGACCGCGCGGCGGAACGCTCGCCGCTGCTCGGGAGTCAGCCGCGCGTACTCCGCCATGAAGCGGGCCACCTGCTCGTACGTGGGCACGTGGTCACGATAGTGCGGTGATCGCCTGCACTGGTGAGGAGGTCACGGCTACTCAGCTTGCCTTGGGATGCTCCTCGGCGGCCAGCTGGTCGAGGAGGGCATCGAACGCGGCGTCGGACAGGCAGAGGACGGTACGGCCCGCCTCGACATCCTCGTGGGCCTCGTCGATCGCGCGCTTGGTGTCGACGTCGGGTTCATCAACCCACTCGTGTGGCTCAGGGTAGGGCTGCGCCGCTGGGTCCATGGTCAGCCTCCCTACCGATGCGCGCCGCACCAACCTAACCGTAGCTTCATCCATGATGGCTGACTGTGGCAGCCTGGGCGACCCCAAGGGGCCAGCGTGCCCGGCCTGGGCACCGAGGGCGGTCCCGGGGGGCGGAGTTCGGGCCGGAATCGAGCCTGCGTGGACATAGCGTGGATTCGGCAGGCCCCGCCAGGTGCACGGCGCTTTAAACACGCAGGTAGAAGGCATGATCAGCCCGATTTAGCCAAGATCACGCGATCTACGAGGGCACGAACCAGATCCAGCGCGTCGTCATGTCCCGCGCCCTGCTCAAGGGCTGACGAACCCGCGTTTCCCTGGCAGCAACCATGATCCGGGCCACCCACCGATCGAGGGTAGGCGATCCGACTCCCCCGGCAGCCACCTACCACCGGCTGGCCATGGCACGGTCAACGCACTCGCCCCCGAGCGAATGTATATAGCGCAGTGTGGATAAATGCTTGCTATGAGCATCAGCGGGGGGCACGGGGAGGCACAACGCCCGTTCTGGCTGATAGCTGGCGGCGCAGCCGTGGCCGTCGGCTGGGCGGCGGGGCTGGCCGGGCAGGGTGGCTGGGCTGCCGTGCTAATCGCGGTCGGAGTGCTACTGCCGGTCGCGGCCTTTCTCGCGGACAGGGCCTTCGCCCGTGCCGGGGGCCTGGACATCGAGAGGGTCGCCGACCGGCTCGCTGACCTGGTGCGCGATCAATGGGACACCGAAGCGACCCGCCGCGGGGTGGGCGGCCCGCCGCTGGAAGTGTTCTGGCGGGCCGCCGACGCCGACCTGGTCCACAGCTGGCCCAAGCTGCGACAGGAGGCCGTGGATGGACGAAACGGACCGGTATCCGGCACCCCGGGCAGCGGGCCGGGCAGCCTCGCCGGTAGTGGCGCGTTGCTCGCGACCTACGACCGCAGCCCCTGCGGGCGGCTGGTCGTGCTCGGCGAGCCCGGGGCTGGCAAGACGGTCCTGCTGGTGCGGTTCGTCCTGGACCTGATCGGCCGCCGCCAGGCCGGCGAGCCGGTGCCGTTGCTGGTCCCGCTGGCCTCCTGGATCCCCGACTGGCAAAGCCTGTACGGCTGGCTGGAAGACCAGATCCTGCTTGAGTACCCCCACCTGTCCGCCGTCGACGCGGCCACCGGTGACACCCGGGCTGGAGCGCTGCTGCGCGCCGGGCTGATCCTGCCGGTCCTCGACGGGCTGGACGAGATCCGCGCCGGCGGCACCGACCAGGCTCTCGCCTCGATCAACGACGAACTCCCCGGCGACATCGGGCTCGTGCTGAGCTGCCGCACCGACGAGTTCCGCGCAGCCGTGCATCCCGACCCCGACCAGCGGCCGATCCACCTCGACGGCGCCGCCGGCATCCACGTCCTCCCCCTCACCTCGACGGCGATCAGGGGCTATCTGCTGGCCGGCGCCGGCGGTGACGGCCCACTCCGATGGGCACCAGCCCTGACCGCTCTGGCTGACCCGACCTCGTCCGTCGCCCAGGCGCTCACCACCCCGCTGACCGCCTTCCTCGCCAGCACCGCCTACAACCCACGGCCCTGGGAGTCCAGCCTGGGCCTGCCCAGTCCCACCGACCTGTGCGCCCTGCCCACCGCGGCCGCCGTCGAACAACACCTGCTCGCCGGGTTCATCCCCGCCGCCTACCGGCCACACCCCCACCAGCCGACCCGCTGGACCATCAAGCAGGCCACCCGCTACCTGGCCTTCCTCGGCCATCACCTCGCACACCGCCTGCACACCACCAGCCTCGCCTGGTGGGAGATCCCCGGCGCGACCCCCGGCACCTACCGGGTCCTCACGGTCGGGCTCACGGGCGGGCTCGCGACCGGGCTCACGCTCACGCTCACGGCCGGGGTCGTGGCCGGGCCCACGGCCGCGCGCACGGCCGCGCGCACGTTCGGGCTCCCGTTCGGGCTGGCGGCCGGGCTGGCGGCCGGTCTCGCGTTCGTGCTCGCGGGCGGCCTCGGGTATGCGCCTCCGGCGCGGACCGCGCTACGACTACCTCGAGGTCCCGTTCTTCTGAGTGGGCTCGCGGCCTGGCTCGTGGTCGGGCTCCCGATCGGGCTCACGGACGGGCCTCCGGCCGGGCTCACGGTCGGGCTGATGTGCGGGCTCACGGTCGGGCTCGTGGGCTGGGTCGGGCTCGACGCCCCTGTGAATACACAATCGAGCGCCGAACCCAGGTACACCCTGAGCCAGGACCGCACGAGCGCCCTCGTGAACGGACTCGCGTTCACACTGGCGGGCGGGCTCGCGGTCGGGCTCGCGTTCGTGCTCCTGGCCGGATTCATGGCCGGACTCGCGATCGGACCCGCCTTCGTGATCGCGATCGCCCTCGCGATCGGACTCTCCGCCGGGCTCGCGGGCGGACTCGCGATCGGGCTCGCGTCAGCATGGGGACGACTTGGGCTGGCCCGACTATGGCTGGCCGCACGCGGCCAGCAGCCCCTGCGCCTCGTCACTTTCCTCGAAGACGCCCACGCCCGCGGCGTCCTGTGCCGGGCCGGCGCGGTGTGGGAGTTCCGCCACGCCGACCTCCAGCGCCACCTCGCCGGCCCGCCCTGAGGCGCGCACCCCCGCCGGAGGCTTCGCCGCGGTCCGGATGGCCCGCGCCCGGTGGCCCCGGTCGGCTGCCCTGGTTGTCGGCCTGATGACGGGATGGCACTTTGGCGTGTCACGGGCGTTGCGCCCGGTGGACCCGCTAGAGTCCACCGGTGCTGATCATCGGGGTCCTGGTCGTCGGGGTTGAGCTGCCGTGATGGGGCAGACGCACGTGCTGAGCGGAGCGGTGGTCTGGTTGGCCGCCGTGCCGGTCCTCTCGCGGGAGGAGTGGCTGGGGTCGTACGCGCTGTCGCTGTCGTCCCAACAGGTGATCGCCGGCGCGGTGGTGGCCGCGGGCGCCGGGCTGCTGCCCGACATCGACCATCCCTCCGGCCGGATCGCGAACACCCTCGGGCCCGTCACCAAGATCCTGTGCCGCTGGGTGGGCCGGGCCTCCGGCGGGCACCGGCACGCCACCCACTCGCTGCTGTTCGCGGCCGCCATGGGTGCGGTCATGGGGCTGCTGGCCACCCATTTCCAGTACGGCTGGTGGGCGGCGCTGTACATCCTCGTGGGCTTCGGGCTGCGCGGCCTCGGCCTGGACTTCGAGGGCCACCCTTTCTGGTCCGGGCTGAAGGACTGCGCGGCAGCCGGGGCCGCCATCTACCTCATGCACGGCCTCGACATGAGCTTCGCCGGTTACGCCGTCGCCATCGGCTGCCTCGCCCACCTGCTCGGGGACTGCCTGACCCCCAGGGGCTGCCTCCTGCTCTGGCCGGTGAACTGGCGGATGGAGACGGTCCTGGTGCCGAGAACGGACGGCCGGGTCGAGCGCCTGGTGGTGGTTCCGCTGCTCACCTGCGCGGCCGTCGTCCTGACGGCCCGGGTCCTGATCGGCGATCATCCGATCAGTTGGCTCAGCTGACCCGCCCGCGGCCGAATCCCGCGCGCCGCTAGAGGCGCGGGACTACGCCTTCCCGGACGCGCGCCGAACCGCCAACTGGACAAGCCCGGCGAATTCCGCCGGTGCCGTGCGATGGGCGAAGTGGTCGCCAGGAAAAGTCACGAGCTCGACGTCACGCACCACCGCGCTCAGGTACTGCCGCATCACGACGACGGGGAAGCTCTCACTGAAGCCGTACACGACGGGAATCTCCAGCGCGGCGATGTCGTACGGCGGTGTCGGCGCCCGGGCCGACCGTTCCTCCGTGACGAACGCGCGGGCCTGCGGCCGGAGCCGAAGCCGCGCCTCGGCGCTCATCGCGTCGTATTTCGCCCCGAGCATCAGGCGCATGCCCGCGTCCTCAGGGTCCTCGCTCCACAGCATCTGCCGCATGCGCCGGTCGTCCCACCCCGACACCCACGCCAGCACCGTCTCGTAGAGCACCACGGCCGCGACGCTCTCCGGCGCCCGCACCGCGGCCCCGGCGGCGATGACCCCGCCGAACGAATGGCCGACGACGACCGCGCGGCGGCCGTCCAGAACCGCGACGAGATCCTCGATGTGGCCGTTCACGTCCACCGGTGCGCCGGTCGCGTTCGTCGACGTCCCGTAACCGCGGCGGTCGTACCAGCGCATGCGGCACTGGGACGCGAGCAGGTCGACCACCCGGGAGAACGAGCGCCCGCTGTCGAGAACACCGTGCACGAACACCACGAGCGCCTCGCCCTCGCCAGCCTCCGTCACGGCCAGGTCCATGACAAGGACAGTAGTAGGCCTGGTGCCGACGCCGCGGCGGCGGTGCACCCGCACGTGCGCCGCCGACCAGGAACATCCCGGCTGGCCGCCAGGCCGGACGCACCGGCCCATCGGAACGGCTGGCTATGGTGAGTGCCGTGAACCTGGACGAGGCCGAATGCCGCGTTCGCTTCGCGGCGGCACGGGTCGCCCGCCTGGCAACGGCCGGCGTGGACGGCCAGCCGCATCTGGTGCCGGTGACGTTCACCCTGGACGACGATCAGGTCGCCATCGCCGTCGATCACAAACCGAAGCGCTCGACGGCCCTACGGCGGCTGGCGAACATCGCCGCCAACCCGCGAGTCAGCCTCCTCGTAGACCAGTACACAGACGACTGGGACGGCCTGTGGTGGGTTCGGGCGGATGGCCGCGCACGAGTTGTCACGGACGGCGATGAAGGGGTGAAGCGGGCAGTGGCGATCCACCACCTGGCGGCAAAGTACGACCAGTACCGGGCCGTCACCCCGACCGGACCAATTGTTTTCGTCCAGATCGAGAAATGGCAGGGTTGGGCGTTCACAGCCCGCCAGAGGGTCCAAGGAGTCGATGGCGCGCCGGAGAGGAGACGTAGGCGCCCCCGCTAGGAACCCCGCCTCGGCACTGCGGAGAGCCGGGTACTCCCTCGCGGGGGGACGCGGTTCCGACTAGTCTTCGATCATGGTTGAGTCGCGGGAGGCAGGCAGCGGCGGATCGCCGGCCGTGGCCCCCGAGCACCTTCTGGCCCCTCGCCAGCGGATCGAGGCCGCGGCTGCCGCGGCCCTGGCCGAGCTGCCACCCCATGGCCGGTGGATCACGGTGACCGTCGAGGACCCGGACGAGGACGACCTGGTCTACGCGCTGGCACTGGTGGTGCGGGACCGGACGACCGCGGCCGAGGTCGCCGCGTATCTGGGGGTTCCCGTCACCGAACCCGAGGTCATCGGCTGGGCGAGCGAGTGGGCCGTTTCGGCGCGTTACCGGGGCAGTGCGGCCGGCACATCCGTGAGCCCGACGACCGACCCAGTCGAGCTGGCAGTCGATCTCGCGGACTGGCTGCAGACGTTCCTGGCCGACGACTTCATCTCAGACCCCGTGCCACCGTGCCCCGGCCATCCGCACCCGATGCGGCCGGTGGTACACGAGCGGAAGCCATGGTGGACGTGCCCCCGGGACGGCGGGCTCATCAGGCCCTGGCCGGCCCAGGTCACCGACCAGAGCTGACGCTCGAAAACGTCGCCCACGAGATCGCGGGCGGCGGACAGCCCAGCAGTCGAGCGATGTCCCACACCCCACAGGTACGAGCACGCGGAACCGTGTCAATCGGTGAGGCGCCGCCGGCCGGCCGGCGGCGCCTCACCGCGTTTGCGCTGAATCCAGGCAGCTTCTATACCGCCGCAATTAGGCAGGCCGTCCTAACCCGCGATGCAACCGGAAGGGGCGCGGGAGTCACCGGCGGCGGGGTGGTGATCACGGTGGGCTGCTCCGACTGCTGAGCCCCTGCCCACGGGTACTTGTGCTCGTGGTGCTTCGAGTTGTACCAGAGCACCTTCTCGAGAGTAATCTTGATCTTCTTCTTCACCAGATCCTTGTAGTGGCGGTCGTAGCCACCGGCCGGCTGGTAGGCGGCGGCTACGTCTCCCGCATCGTCCCCGTCCTCCACATAACCGTCGGGCTCGTCACCGTAGGACTCGCCGCCGTAGGACGGCCAATCCTTCTTCTCGTGGTCCTTCTTCTCGTGGTGCTTCTTGTCCTTGCCGTCGTACCAGACGACCCGCTCGTAGCTGAAGGCGTCCTTACGCTTCGAGACATCCTTGTGCTTCTTGTCGGGCTTCTCGCGGAGGTCACCGGAAGCCAGCGCCGCGTCGGCGACCTCAACCGGGTCGACAGCACCGACCACACCGGGAACCAGCGGCGTGTCGACGAGCTCAGCCGGGTCGCCGGAGCCGGCCGGGGCACCGGGAACCGGCAGCGGGGCGGCGAGCTCAGCCGGGCCGTCGGACTCGTCACCGTCGGACTCGCCGCCGTAGGACGGCCAATCCTTCTTCTCGTGGTCCTTCTTCTCGTGGTGCTTCTTGTCCTTGCCGTCGT